>JASIKV010000015.1 GCA_030049455.1 Terriglobia bacterium | reverse complement strand
GGCGTCATCCGGCTTGATGACAAGGGTGAAGCCTGGGTGACTTTGCCGGACTATTTTGAAGCGCTGAACCGCGACTTCCGTTACCAGTTGACTTCCATTGGCGCGCCGGGACCGAACCTCTACATCGCCGAGGAGGTTTCGCACAACCGCTTCAAGATCGCGGGCGGCAAGCCGGGCGGCAAAGTTTCCTGGCAAGTGACGGGCATTCGCCAGGATGCCTACGCCAACGCCCACCGCATCCCCCAAGAAGAAATGAAGCCCGCGTCCGAGCAGGGGTTCTATCTGCACCCGGACGCCTTCGGCCAGCCGCCCGAGCGTGGCATCGCCTGGGCGAAGAGTCATCGCGAAGGCGCGAATCAGGCCGGTCCCAACGCCTCAATCGCATTGCCTGGACATTCTCAAGGGGTTGAAGCGGGCGCTCACGAGGCCGCTAACCTGGCGGCGCCCATCGAGTCGGGGCACAAGTGAGGTGAATGTGCACCTTCGATGAATCGGATCAAACAACTATTCTCGCGCCAGCGTATTTACGGCGACCTCAACGCAGAGATTCAAGCCCACCTCGCGGAGAAGGTCGAGGAGCTGGTGGCGGGCGGCATGTCGCGGGAAGAAGCTACCTTCGCTGCACGGCGGGGGCTTGGCAACGTGTTCCAAGTCGAGGAGCGCAGCCGCGAGGTCTGGCAATCGCCCGCCCTCGAGAATCTCATGTTGGATGGTCGCGATGGTCTGCGCCAGTTGTGGAGGAATCCGAGCTTTACAGCATAGATATGAATCGTCCGAAAAAGGGGACCCGTCACAAGACGCCGCACTTCCATCATGACGCCCAGTTCTGGGGGCGCACGGTCTTCGAACGATCTTGATTTTTCAGACGCCGTCGGAATTGGGCGTTGAACTCTAGAGGAGGTCCAAGAGAGTATGCGACTTTGCGATTATAACTCGCTCCCAACGTGGGCGCCTGACCCTTTAGCATTCGTCCAAAGCCCCCAAGGCAATTTCCAGGGTATCAAGATGGCCGCATGTGGTTTGCGTGTCCGTTCCCTGCTCAAGCTGACTCTGCTGTTTTGTGCGGCCGTCGCCGTGCTGGCCACTGCGGGCTGTTCTTCCGGTTCTTCGGGCTCTTCCGGTTTTAGCAGCGGTTACACACCATCAAAGCTTGTAATCACGATGCAGCCGGGCAGCGTGGGTGCGGGACAAACCACAGGAGTCCAGGTAAGCGTCGAGAGCAGTAGCGGCAACGTGCCTGATGTGACGGACATGATCACCATTGCAATCGGCGCGAATCCTTCCGGCGCCACGCTGAGCGGCACCACGACGGTAGCCGCTAATGGCGGCGTGGCGAACTTCTCGAACCTAAGTATCAACGACCCAGGAACGGGCTACACGCTTACCGCCACTGACCAAACCGAGGCGGGTGTCACCAGCGCGACCAGCGCTCCCTTCAATATCTACGGCGTGGCAACTCAGCTGGCCTTCACCACGCAGCCCGGCGGCGGGAGCGCCGGAACGGCATGGACCGCGCAGCCCGTCGTGGCAATCGAAGATTCCGGTGGCAGGACAGTCCTCAATCTAACGTTCCCGGTCACCCTGACGATCAACAATAACCCCGGCGGGGGCACGTTGACGTGCACGAATAACCCCGTTGACGCTGTTGCTGGTGTGGCTATGTTTGCCGGCTGCGAGATTAACGAGCCGGGTAGCGGCTATACGCTGAAGGCCAGCTCCGTCGTAGGGGGGATTATCTTCAGCTCTGCATTCGCCGTCACAGCCGCAGGTTCCTTGCCCGCGAGCTGCTCGGGATTCCCCACCGGCAGTGAAGCTCTCGTCACCGGTCACTGGGCAGCCCTAGTGCGGGGTTGGACGGGAACCAGCAGCACGAACTACCCCGCAGCCGCCGTCTTGGCGTTTTCCACCAACGGCTCCGGGGGATTCGCTAACCTCGACGGCAATGGCACCGCCGGCCAGATTGACTTACAGAACGGTTCAAGCGGCTCTAGCAGCTACGCGAATTTCACCATAGAATCCAGCGGCAGTTCCTATTCGATTGGGCTCGATTCCACCAGTTCCGGCTACGTCGGCTGCATGACGCTCGCCACCTACAACAACACTGTCAATGAGACTGGCCCCACGTTCCACTACGTGTTCACGCTGGGCGGTATCAGTGGCAGCGCGGCGTCCAAAGGGCAGATTATTAAGTGGGACAACACGACGGATGCAGTTGCGAACCTGCAAGGCGTCATGCTGCCGCAGATCTCCAGCCAGTTCGCGATCAGTTCGTTGCAGTCCTATTACGCCACCGGACTGAGCGGCGTAAACCCCAACGGCACACCGTATGCCTTCGCCGCCGGCGTCAATCTGAACACCAGCACCGGAGCCGTCAGCGGCGTGGCCGACTCGGACGACGCCGGCGACGGTTGCCTGGACACCGACGTCAGCGGCAGCTTCTCGGCAACTGACGCCAGTACGCCCCAAAACACCAGCTACACAGGCCGCCTCACCGGCTCGATCACGCCGGCGTGCACCGGTGTAGCCAGTGACCAGGTCGTTTACATCGTCAATCAAAACGAACTCTTCATACTTACCACCGACGCATTCACGACCTTGAGCGGCGTCGGCGTGCCCATCTTGAGCGGCCGTGCCATCGTCAGCGCACACGGCAGCTTCAGCAGCTCTTCTGTCTCCGGCAACTACATGTTCCACATGACTGGAATCTCCACCACCACATCCGGTAACGGCTGCTCGGGCGTCAACTGCGCAACTGTCAACCTCGGTGTCGTAACGCCCACCTCCACCGGGGCCGATACGCTCGATTTCAATGGTGCTGACTGGCAATACCAACCAGGGAATACTGTGACAACGAACACGATCGCCAACCAAGCCGGTACGGTTGATACGACCTGGGGCCGCATCGTGCTCACGAACTCCGCCGCCAACACTCCCGTTCCGGTCATCTACCTGGCGAGTCCTGTGACGGGCAGCGATGCCACCGAGCCGTATGTCGGCTTTTTGATTGGCTCGGGCGCGTGCAATAGCGGCACGCCGCCATGCACGTCGTCCTCGCTCGATCCCACAGCGCCTTTTGGCTTCCTCGAAACCGGGGCCAGCGCCAACCTCAGCACCGCCCCGGCGGCAGGCGACTATTTCATCGGTGGCGAAGATCCCGGCGATGTCGCCGAGGGTTCGGGGGCCGGAGTTCTAGGCATTGTTACCTCGGGCGCCATGACAGGCACCTTGTATACGAGCAGCGACAGCAGCGGCCTCCAAAAGAATTCCATCAGCGGCATCCTGACCATCAACAACGCCGACCCGAACGGCACCACGTTTACATTCCCTGGTCTGGGGAATATCGGCGAAGGCAGTTTCGGCGTCACCAACGGAACGCGCTTCATCTTATTCTCGACGGGTTCCGCCTACGGCTCTGCCGGAGTCAACGGTGCTGTAATCATGGTGGTGGATCAGCGGCAGTAGTGTCTGGGGAATGGGCCGCCCACGATCCCAGCTGGCCACAATTTGTTGTGTAGCCCGCTGAAACACCTGAGCTGTGCGGCCTATTCGAGTTGCCGCTGTAAATGGGACGTGTGCGAGTTGCGAGGGAAGGCGGTGCTGCGCACCGGCTGTAAGGGTGACACGTCACCCCTTGATAGGGTCACGTTTGCGATCGTGCGGTCGCAAATGCGATGTACCGTGGGCTCAAGGGCTTGCGGCTCGTCTGGTCGCAAACGCGATGTTTTGATCGCATTTGGGAACGCCCCATTTTTTCTCTTCGTAACTCCTTATTCTTGAACAGGTACTGACCGGTACCGCCGGTACTGGGCATCACCCTTGCGAGGGGTGGGTTGTCAGGGTCCGGTTCTTTCGGACCAGTCCCACCGCCGCTGCGAAGCAGCGATCTTGACTGAAGTTGGTTCGGCAAAGGCGCCCAGGACGCAGCATGGACATGTACACATCAAGCAATGGAGTCAAGCGCAGTCTTAGCAACATGACCCGATGTCTTGATCAAAGACACGTCTCAAACCTTCGTTAATGAAGTAAGGGAAGTTTCCACCGTTGGCATAGACAACACATCAGTTCAAATCCCTGAAGATCTTCTGACGCAAACGCGCGTTCACGATCCATTTCCGAGGCGGCAAGGGCGGTGGCGGTATCAGAGGTGTCGATACGGATCCTCCTGTATGGAAATTCACTTGAAAGCCTCATCCTCACGAAAGCAAGTGATGGTCAGCTCCAACAGGTTAATCGGAATCAATCGTGTGGGGGGGTGGTTCGAAACATAATGACGGAGGTGGCCGTGCATGGGGTCTTCTTAAGAGCAAGTGATCGACAGGCGTATATCGGATCATGTAGAAGTCAACGGTGGCCCTGTACGGAGGCTTCAGCATTGGTTCCAGTGCTACCTGCTGCACATCGATATCAACTTCCTGCAACGAGGGATCAGACCCTTCCCATCCTACAGTCTTCACGCATGCTCGCTTTTTAGTCTCCTACATTGGTTCAAAAAATATTTTTGCCAATCTTTCTCCGTTTTTGCCTTCTCGACGTTCCTTAGGACAGTAGAGGGGCAAATATCGAGACCGCGGTGACTGAGTGCTTGGCCCCTGGTCCGGGCACTCCTCGCCCATCCCTCGCACATCTCGAAGTGTGAAAGGAGTCGTAAGAAATGAATAAATTACGCGTGCCGCGCCCGCGCACCAAGCTCGTTCGCATCGGCGCCTTTTTTTTCGCAACTTGCATGTTACTTGCCGAAGATGTCTTCGCCCAAAGCGGCTCATCTCCCTGGCTCAACGAAGCGCAGGTATTGCAAACCGCGTTCACCGGGAAATTCGCCACCGGCCTCGCCCTTGTGGCCATCGTTGTTGGCGGGCTCATGTTCGCCTTCGGTGAAGGCTGTGCGAAACGCACGATGGCCCGGATCATTTTCGGCGTCGGAATGGCAATCGGCGCGGTGAACTTCATGGCATGGCTCTTTCCGTCAACATATCATGGCGCAGAGTCGAACCAATCCAGAGTTCCGCTCGCTCAATCGCCCGCTCACCATCCTCTGGGGCGAGAGAAAATTGTTCTTCTTTGCCCTCGTGATGGGAGCCAGTGTTTTCAATCTCCTCAAAACGCTATTCGGTGGCGTTCACATGTTTCTCTTGCTTTCTGTCCTCGTCGGCTGCGCCACCAAAGAAGATCCGCACATGTTCGGTTTCGTGTTGAACTCATGCCGGACGCGAATGCGATGCGACCCGATGTAGTTGGCACCTGTCACGGCATAGAGGCTCACGGATGTTCAGACTGGAACACGTCAACAATTCGTACGACGAAGCGGGCTCATTCAACGAGCAGATCAACTTTTTCAGGATCATTGATTAGGTGTTCCTGACCTAGCGCAACTTTGGGTTTTCGATTTCATAGGAGTCACATTCATGAACGCTACCCAGAAAAATTCGACGGAGCAACAACCGACTCACCAATATGAGATTCATGGCCTCGAAGTGCCCGTCGATGTAAGAACAGCAGCACGGTTTCTTGGTGTCAGTCCTTCGCTGGTGTATGCTTACGTTGAGCGAAAGCAGATTCCCCATTTCCGAATGATGGGCCGCGCGATTCGATTCAGCCTTTCTGAACTTGAAAAGTGGCGGCGCCAGTTCATTGTGAATGGAGGAATCAATGAGTAGAAGTGGCAGACCACGCAAGATGGAAGGAGCGATTTTTCGGCGACCGAAATCTACGTTCTGGTGGATCCGATACCGCAACCGCGACGGTCAGATTATCAAGGAATCCGGCGAAACGAAGGACCGGCAAGAAGCGGAACGATTTTTGCGGGGACGGCTCGACGCCAGGGACGACGGCAGCCTATCCACCCTCCTGTCGAGTAAGAAGCTCACCTTTAGTGAGTGGGCCGACTGGTTCCTTGAGAGGAGGTCGAAACCACCGTTCAGAGCGGAGAACACTCATGCACAAAACCTGAATGCACTGAAACACCTTCGACCCGTCTTCGGGAACGTTTTGCTAGGCGACGTCACGCCCGAGGCCATCGAAGACTACCTATCGTCCCGGCTCGATTCACGAAGATGCGTGAAGACGGAGCTGGGAATCCGCCAACTCGGCAAGCTCAAACCAGCACCTGTCCACCAGGAGTTTTGCATTTTGACACGAATTCTAAACGTCGCTGTAAAGCAGAAACGGCTGGGAATCAACCCTTGCAACGCCGTCGAGTTTCCAGTCTCGGTTAGCCAGTCGACCCGCAAGCCGCACTACATGTCGGCTAGTGAGCAGACGCGGATTGAATTCCACGCTCCCAGTTACTTGAAGAACGCGATCGTAATCCTTGTGGAGACAGGGCTTCGTCCGTACAAGGAACTGCTGCCCCTTAGAAAATCCCAAGTCGACCTCGAAAACTGTGTCGTACACATAGCCGACTCCAAGACTTCGAACGGAATCGGAGATATGCCGTTAACTGAGCTTGCGGGGCAAGCATTCAAATCGCAGATTGACTCCACTCCTAGGACGGAAGAATATGTGTTCCCCTCGATCAGAAAACCATCTTCAAAACCCCATCTGACTTCGCAGAGGAAAATTTGGACCGCCACTCTGAAGCGAGCCGAGGTTCCATATTTCCCGCTCTACCACCTCCGCCACACTTTTGCTACCCGACTCAGTGCTGGTGGAGTTGCCGACCACTTTGTGACGCAGATGCTGCGCCAGGGAGACGCCAAGGTATTCAAGAGGTATAGCCAGGCAAAGCTTCTCATGATGCGCGAATCGCTGGCCAGATTGGACCGTACTGCCAACGAGCACGGTAGCACTTCCGGACCACTCCGGCCCAATTAGCCGACTTTTGGAACAGTTTTGGAACACTTGTGACGTTTTCCACGGATATGAAAAATAGCAATAGGTTGCATTTGAAGGATTTAGCTGGCGGGGACGACGGGACTCGAACCCGCGACCTCATGCGTGACAGGCATGCGTTCTAACCAGCTGAACTACGTCCCCGGGGAAAACTGCTGCGAGCGGCAGGCGGCAAGTGGTCACCAGCTTGGCCCCGATTCTCGACTTAACCTTAACCACTGCCTTCGTGGTGGGCGGTATCCGGCTCGAACGGATGACCTTCTGCTTGTAAGGCAGACGCTCTGACCAGCTGAGCTAACCGCCCGGTCGTCGTTCGTCGTTCGAACGGGGCGCGAAGTTGCCGGCCCCGGCACGCGGACCTTGACAGTTTCCGTCTAGGGAATATACACTACCGCTCGGAGATCGTCAAGGAAGAGACAGACCCAGCTATGCAGTTTCCCCGTGAGTACGTGGCCTACATGGCCAAACAGGTCTTGAAGCGGCTCACCCAGGCCGGACTCATTCAATACGACCAGCCGGAATACGTGGGCGAAGTTATGTTCGAGGTGATATCCGACGAACTCAGTGTCGAGGACCGTATTAATGATGAAGTTAGAAAAATCCTCGAAAAACACGGCAATGAAATGAAAGAATTGGGCGCCACTTTTGAGGAAGCCTTTAAGGCAGTAAAAAAACAGCTTGTGCGCGAGCGCAAGATCATCCTCTGATTGGAGAAAGTCTCGAAGCAATGAAATTGAGCCACGAGAAGATCGTCCAGGTCTCCCACCGCGTCATGGGGGCTATTGAGGCACTGGACGAAGTCGAAATCTTTGAGGAACCCAACACGATTCGGCAGGAAGTCGTCAAGATTCTCACCGATCTCATGCACGAAGAAGAGAAGATCGACGAAATTGTAAAAGCCCGCATCGCCTCACAGAAGCGCACCATCCCGGAAGGCAGCGGAGAGTGGGACATTCTCCACCGCAAGTATTATAACGACGAACTGCGAAAGCTGGGCGTGGTTTTCACCGCCCCCACCAGGTCCTGATTCGGGACCATTTTCCCTGAACTCTCTTGTTTCGTTGTTGCCTTTGCAGGGCGGGGATCCTGTCCATGGGCCGACGGGTGCGGAGATCTTGTCGGCGCGCATGGCCCCCAGAGCGATGCCAAAAAGTGTTTTCGCAAAAAGCAAAAGCGCCCGGAAACCGGGCGCTTTTGTTCTTTATCAGTATTTTTTCCACCCCTTAGTTGTTGTTGGGATTATTGGGATTATTGGGGCTGTTATTGGGGTTGTTCGGGTTGCTGGGATCGCCGGAGGAGTCACGGCGCTTCAATACGGGCGGCGAATCGTCATCAGAGGATGAGGACCCTTGCTGGCCGCTTTGCGCTGTGGATGTGCCATCAGTGTTCTTCGGTTCGCGCTTGCGGAGCGTCGGGCCGCTGTCCGTGTCCTTCTGCCGCTTGCGTTGGGAAATCACGGTCTCAAGGCGCGCCTTCATGTCATCAAATTCTGAAGTGGAAACTAGGTATTCCGGCTTCTTGGGCAGAATTTTCTGAATCTCTTCTTCGGCGGCGATAATGCGGTCAGGTGTGGGTGGATGGTCGGCAAAAACTTTGGCCATGTTGCCCGGTTGGCGGCGCTCCTCATCCATCACCTTGCCGAAGAAGCCCACGAAGGCGTTGGGGTCATAACCCGCCTTGTACATGTATTGCAATCCCAGGAAGTCCGCTTCCTTTTCGTCGGCGCGGCTGAACTTCAGGAAGGCCATGGGCACGCCGTTCATGTACGCTTCCATGACGCCCATGTAGACGGCATAAGTCATGGGGATGAACATCAGGGGAATCATGGAAA
>JASIKV010000190.1 GCA_030049455.1 Terriglobia bacterium | reverse complement strand
GGAATCAACGGCTCGCCCGCCGTGAAGCGCGTGTCTCCAGTGGGGGTCACCCGAATGCCTTTGCTGACAAGAGGGACATACTGTGGTGCGAAATTCGCCGCCGCGCCTTCAACTGCGGCCACATGCGCGTCGCGGAACCGCTTGCAGAGCATGACGGAGCTCAGCGCGAGCGTCTTTCCGTCATAGCTGTCGATGAGCAGCGGCGCTTCGGCTCGGCCGAACTTTTCGCCGTCGCTCAGCACTACACGAAAATCGTATGCCCCCGGCGGCAGCTCGATCTGTGTTTCGTAACGGGTCGGCATGTGCTTATTGTCTTCACGGCTTAGAAAACTCTGCTCAAACCGGTAGAGCCAGTTGTTAGCAAGGTTTGGATCGTTAGGGTTTAAGAACAATCCACCATACCCCTGCACGTATACGGAGGAGGCCCCGGCACAGCAGGCGAAGTCACTGAAGCGCGCCGCGAGGCTGCCATCCGTTTTGTGAAACATCCCTAAAACGCCGATACTGGCGTGCAGGGTCCAATCCGTGCCCCGTTGCCTCTGCAAGACATCCCAGGGGAACTGGAGGGCAACCTCCATGCGGGCTTTCCCGTCGTCCGCATAGAAAAATCCGGCCTGCAGGGAGAGAGGAACCTTTGGATTTTCGCCGGAATCCTGTTCCTGCTCCATCTGCCCGCCGAATTTGGTCCCGTTCAGAACGTCGGTCGGCGTCTGCTCGGTGCAGTACTCGTCGTCGCTCCCTACAAGAGTGCCGCGGCGGTCCACCTTCACCTTAAGTGGGTGGCAACCAGGTTTCTCGCTTTCAGGCGGAACGAAGGCAATGTTGTAAATGTAGCGTGCTGCATCGGCTCCCACCACCCCTGGCAGGTCGGTCGTGCTCCACATGCCTGTCGGACCTTCGGAGTGTTCGTCGTGCCTGCCGAAATTGTCGCGAACATTAACGTTACAGTTCTCGATCAACGCCTGCTCAATCTTCTGCTCCTTACCATCTACAAGAACTTGGAAGTCCCTGGCTGATAAACTGCGAACTTCCTGCACAAGGCAATCTGGAAGTAAGAACGGCTGATCCGGGCCGAGCTTCTGGTATGCCTCGCCAAGCGATCGGAAACATTCCTCTTGAGCGTGACTCATTTTCGCGGACATACTCCTCTTGTCCAACACCAGCGCTTGGATCGCTACCAGATTGGACCTGACACGGATAGGGGCTTGAAGCTGATTAACCTCGACGTGCACGGGAGGCGCAGTTTGGGCAGTGCCGGGCAGCGCAAGATTCAAAAGGGCGAAGGTGCTGCCGACCGCAATGGACAGTGCAGAAGTCAAGATCCTCCTAGCTTTCATATTCCACAGTTCTCCAATTGAACTAAACAGTGGCGAAGCCATCCAACGGCTATGCCGCGCGCCGGCTGGCGCAGACACCCGCCTTCTGGTGTCTGCGTTCCCGAAGGAACCTTTCTTTTCTCAAATCTCCGATGGGTACTATCCGTCCGGGAACGCAGACTCCAAACGTCAGGAGTCTGCGCCACCCGCGAAAAACCCACGGCATAAAAACCATGCCGTGGCTACCCGCTCGCGTCGACTACGGCTTCAGAGTCGCGGAGGGCGCTGCGGTTTTGGTAACAGGACTTGCAGGCGCGGAAGCCGGAGCAGGCGCGGGCTTGGGGGCCGCGGTAGCGGGCTTCTTGGTTGCATCAGGAGTTCCCGCTGCGGGCGGTGTTGGCGGCGCCGGCGGCGCAGCCTTTGACGGCGCGGGCGCGGCAGAGGCGGAAGAAACCGGGGCAAGCAGCCGTTCGGGCGCGGCGCTGGCCAGAATATCCGTAACCTGGTCGGGAGAAGTCAGCAGCGGCGAGTGCGCGAAGTCCTCCTCCGGCTTGTCCTTCAGCTCCTGCTCCATAAAATCCATCCAAATCGGCAAAGCCACACGCGCGCCTTCTTCTTTATTTCCCAGGGTGTGATGATCGTCGAAGCCCACATAAACGCCGCATGTCAGCGAGGGGGTAAATCCCAGGAACCAGGCATCGGTAAAATCGTTGGTGGTGCCGGTTTTGCCCGCCACCGGATGTTTCGCCGCGAAGGCCTTACCGGAAATTGCCGTTCCGGAATTGAAAACCTCACGCAGCATGGAAACCATGATGCGCGCTGTCGCGGCGGGAATCACGTCGCTGACCTCCGCGGGGAAATCGTCGATCAGGCGGCCGTCGTAATTCGTGACGCGCGTCACCATGCGCGGCGCAATGTGTACGCCATCGTTGGGGAAAGTGGTGAACGCGGATGTGTGCTCCAGCAGGGTCAGGTCGGAAGCGCCCAGAGCCAGCGGCAGGTTGGGCACCAGGCGGGAAGTAATCCCGAATTTGCGGCAGAGCTTGATGACCTTGTCCACTCCCACGCGCTCCAGCGTGCGCACGGCGGGAACGTTTCGCGACTCGGCAAGAGCGTGCAGCACGGTGATGTTTCCTTCGAATTTGTCGTCGTAATTGTGCGGAGCCCATAATCCCGACGACGTGGAATAACTGACGGGAGCGTCCAGAATCGTGTCAAACGGCGAGGTGCCGTCCATGACGGCTTGCGAGTAAACATAAACCTTGAAGGAAGACCCCACCTGGCGCTCGGCCTGCACGGCGCGGTTGAATTTGCTTTCATCCCAATCGTATCCGCCCACCATGGCCTTGATTTCGCCCGTGGAGTTGTCGATCGCCAGCAGCGCGCCCTGCACATCGGGCTGCTGGTCGAGCGTAGCCTTTACCGTGGTTCCCTTCACGTCCTTGACAAAGAAAAGGTCCACATCGCCGGGAGCGAAAAGGTCCGCGGGCAGCTTCTTGTTGGTCCAGGCAAAATCCGCGGGAGTGATGCGCGCCGCCAAATCGCCGAAGCGCACGTCGGCGTAATCGGGTTTCACGTCCATCACCAGCCCGTGAACCAGATCGCCCGCCTCGACCGAATCCTTCCAGTCGTCGTCGGCGTAAGTCCGCAAAGTGGCGCGCGTGCCATC
>JASIKV010000014.1 GCA_030049455.1 Terriglobia bacterium | reverse complement strand
ATCAGCGCCAGCCTGTTCGGATTCTTCGCGGTCGCTTACCTGTGCAGCTTTCTGGCGGAAAGTTTGCGCAAGGCCGCAGACGAGCTGCGTGACAAGGGTGAGCAGGTTGCAAACCTCCAGGCCAAGAATGAAAACATCATCCAAAGCATGCGCGAGGGCCTGCTGAGCACGGACCTGGAGGGCGCGATTACCGAGCTGAACCCCGCCGGCGCTGAGATTCTGGGCCATCGCATCGAGGAGCTGCGCGGCCGTGACATCGAGACAATTTTCCGGGGATGGGTTGATGAGATTCCCTCGAGCTCGGATGCCAGCGCGCCCCCCGCTCGGCAGGAAATCACCTATCGCCATCTCTTCCGGGGGCATCGCATCCTGGGAGTTTCCTCTTCCCCGCTGGTCATTCCCGCCGTGGGAATCGTCGGGCACGTTTATAACTTTCAGGACCTGACCGAGCAGAAACGGCGCGAGGCCGAATACCGCACCAAGGACCGGATGGCCACGCTGGGCCGGATGGCCGCGGGCATCGCGCACGAAATCCGCAACCCGCTGGCCTCCATTGCGGGTTCGGTAAAGCTGCTGCATTCGATCGGCCAGCTCGATGAGGACCAGGAGAACCTGATTGCCATCGTCAGCCGCGAATCCGAACGCCTGAACAAACTGGTTTCCGACTTCCTGCTTTACTCGCGCGACATGCATTTTGAATTTCATCGCGTCGACGTGGTGACGTTGTTGAACGAAACCCTGCTCCTGGTGGAGCACCATCCGCTTTTCGGGACCCAGATTCAGATTCAGCGAAAATTTCCGGACCATGAGTTGACTTTGCTCGCCGACGCCGACAAGCTCCGCCAGGTTTTTTGGAATGTCTGCGATAATGCCCTGAAGGCCATGCCCGAGGGAGGAACGCTGAGTGCGGAAGCCGAAGAAGAGGGTGAAAGGGTCCGTGTCTCTTTGGGCGATACCGGAATTGGCTTCACCCCGTCACAGCTTGAGAAAGTCTTTGAGCCTTTTCAATCGGGCTTCAGCAAGGGGACGGGCCTGGGTCTTGCCCTGGTCTACCAGATCATTCGCGGGCACAAGGGCTCGATTGAAGTGCAATCGGAGCAGGGAAAAGGGGCGCGCTTCCTGATCGAGCTGCCCCGTGAGACCGTCCCCGCCACGAGCAGCCAGTTGTCCGTGGCGCAAAAGGAAGTCTAATTCGTGGCATGGCCTTCCGGGCCTTGTACAGGGGCTGGAAGCCCATGCCACAAATTCTGCGGTCGTTCGCAGAATTGGTAAGCCGGAGTGCAAAGGAACTTGAATGGCGCGATTGCTGATTATCGACGACGAAAAATCTCTTTGCCAGATGCTGGAGATCGCCTTTCGCAAGAAGGGTCATGTGGTGGAAACCGTTTCGAGCGGCCAGGCCGCCAAAAAGAAAATCGAGTCGCAGGCGCATGACCTGATCATCTCCGACATTCGCATGCCGGATCTGACAGGGATTGAATTGCTCGATTACGCCCACCAGGCGCGCAACCCTGCGGCCTTCATTCTGATTACGGCGGTACCCACCATGACCACGGCCATCCAGGCCCTGAACCTGGGGGCCTATCGCTACGTCGTCAAGACGGACACGCTGGTGGAGGAGCTGACCCTCACGGTCGATCGCGCGCTCGAGGACCTTGCACTGCGCGAAGAGAATCTTCGCCTGCGCCGAGAAATGCTGCGCGTTTTCGCCGCCCAAAATATTGTGGGCCACAGCCGGTCCATTGAGGCGATTCTGGAGATGGTTCGCACCGTCGCGCCCACCACCAGCACCGTCCTGATCACGGGTGAAAGCGGCACGGGAAAGGAATTGGTGGCGCGCGCCATTCATGAAGCCAGCCTGCGCCGTGAAAAACCTTTTGTTTCGATCAACTGCGGCGCCTTTCCCGAAACGCTGTTGGAAAGCGAGTTGTTCGGCTACATGAAGGGCGCATTTACGGGCGCCGATTCCAATCGCAAGGGAATCATTGAGTCGGCCCACGGCGGCACGCTCTTTCTGGATGAAATCGGTGAGACCAGCCTGGGAATGCAGGTCAAGCTGCTGCGCGTTCTTCAGGAGCGAACGGTGCGTCCCCTGGGCGGCGGGCAGGACACCTCCGTGGATGTGCGATTGATCGCCTCCACCAATCGTGACCTGAAGAAAATGGTCGCCGCCGGCCAGTTCCGCGAAGACTTCTATTATCGCGTCAGCGTCATCCCCATCCACGTTCCCCCGCTGCGCGAGCGGCCCAGCGACATCGATCCCCTGGCGCGGCATTTTCTGCGCAAGTTTGCCCTCCAGATGGGGAAGGCCGTGAATGATTTTGCACCGGAGGCGGCCGCAGCCGTCACCCACTGGACCTGGCCGGGCAACGTGCGAGAACTGGAAAATGCCGTCGAACACGCCGTGGCCGTCAGCGATGGCCGCGAGGGTATCGTCAAACTTTCTGATTTCCCGGAGTCCGTAACAGGAGTCACATCCACCGCGCAGAAAGAGATTCAGATTCCCCCGGAAGGCATCG
>JASIKV010000013.1 GCA_030049455.1 Terriglobia bacterium | reverse complement strand
AAATCAGCGCCATGTATTCAGTCGATCACCCAGCGGCGGAGAAGTCCGTGCAGCATAGCTGGGACCTGTTAGCGCCGCTGCTCAAAACCAGCGGCCAATTTACTTTTGGCTTTATGAATCAACGAGTTCTGCTGAACAACAGCCTTGCCACCCAGGCTAATATCACGCATCTGGAAGTGGAGTTTGCCAAGCGGGAGATCGCCGCCATTACCTTCATGGCAGGGGTGACGCTGAAGGATTACAAGCGTGCCTTGGCGGTGCTGAGCACACGCCCGGCGGTCATCCAGGAACGGGGCGGAATCCAGAAATTTCTGGCTACCAACCCCGTCGAAGGCGTGCGAATTTCCGCGGCCGTCAAGCCCAAGGAAGACGAAAGCGGCATGATCGACGTGGGGATGGATATGAACTCCTACCTCACGGCGAAGGCGATTCTGGCCCCTGAATCAGGTGGGGGAGCTGCCGCCCTGGACATGCTGCTGGAAGCCGCAGGGGTCAAAAAGTCGCAGGGAGTGGGTGAAAGTCCGCAGGAGCTGACCGCCTTAGCCCTCCAAGCCACCCGGAACATGGTGGCAAACCCCGAGGGCGACCTTAATGAAGTGCTTTCGGCCATGGCGCAATTGCTCTCCGGGATGAGCCCGGACGCCCTCATTGCCTCTTTGCCCCAGAAAAAACAATCCGAATTGCGCGGCCAGCCCACCAATGAGATCGTGACCGACCTGATGGAAGATGTTGTTGCAGGGTGGGCCACGGAGCGCCTGGGGACGGCTGCCAATGTCGGCAGCTCCGGTTTCGCTGTCGGGCCAGGCAGTCCGGGGGTGGTTGACCGGGACGTTCTCCAGGGATTGTTGCGTGGTTTGAAGGCCACACGCGTTGCCGAGCGCCTGCTGCAAAAACTCGGGCAGTTCATCGAACAAGCCAATTTGCCCAAGGAAGTCTACGAACGCATCCGCCGGGAAGTGGTCTGGTTCACACTTCCGCCCGAGAAAAAGCGCTCCGAGCTTGTGAGCGTTGCGCGGTTTACTCCCCAGGACTTCACTCGCCTGGTGCAATTTGTGCAGGAGGCGATGGCCGAAGGAAAGGTCTCCGAAGCCACGGAGGCCTCAATGCACTATTTTTCGACCTGGGAGAAGGCTCCCTCATCCGTGCGCGCAGAGGAATTGAAGCGCGCACCGGATTTGCTCCACGCCCTGGCCAGCATGCAGACCGTTCCGCTGATGCACACTCTGGCGGAACCGCTTCTGCGCGAAATCATGGATGAAACTCACCTGCATTGGCCTTCCCACATGGAGGCGACCAACTGCCTGTCCATTGTGGCGCAAAACGCCGGCCGCTTTGAAGACTTTGAGTTTGTCCACAAGATCGCTTCCGACCTGAAGCGCTTCATCGCGCGTCGCCCGGGCCGTCACACGGACTGCTGCGGCGTTGCCCTGACCGCGCTGCTGACTCCGGAAGCCCTGGACAGGTTGATCGAGTCATTTCTGCAACGGCGCAGCGACCAGGCTTGGGTCCATTCCGCGACCTCCTTGCTCACCATGGTCGGACCGTTGGGAGCGGAGGCAGCCCACCGGCGCCTGGACGATGAGCCCGCCGCCTCCAACCGCTTGCCCCTGGTTCGTTTGATCCGCGGCATGGGCCCCGGGGCAATCGACGCAACGGTCAAGCGGCTCTCCAGCCCCAATTGGGAAGCCGTGCGCAGCGCCGCATATATCCTGGGTGACTTGGGAGATCCGGAGCTGCCCACGCACCTGCGCGGCGCGCTCCGCCACTTGCAATTTGAAGTGCAGCAGGCAGCGGTCACGGCAATTCTGAAGAGCAATGTCGCGGGGCGTGGCGCGGTCCTGGCGGAGGCTTTGCCCCATCTCCAGGCGGGTGTGCTGGAAATGGCGCTGGATGAGTTGACCGTGCTGAAAGACCCGGCCAGCGTCGAGCACCTGGAAGCGCTGGTCCTGAGCAAGAAGGAATTCAAGGCAGGCGTGCTTGAAAAGGTAGTGATTGCGCTTGGCGCTGTTCCTTCCGACCGCGCCGCGGAAGCCCTTTACAAGGTCATCGCCGATGTGGCACAACCCCTGCCGGTTCGCCGCGCGGCTCTGGGAGGATTGTACAATCACGCCTCGGCCAAGGCCGGAGGCCTGGTCTCAAAACTCTCCAGCCTGCCCGCTGGCGATCCTCTGGCGGCAGAGGTAAGCTGGAATTTCCCGACGAGGTAGCGCCGTGCCCATCGGGAATCAGCAAGGCGCAATTTTGCATTCGGATGTGCGCCCGCCTTGGAGCTTTGCGAAAGCCCCTCACGGAGAGGGATTAAACGAAATGCGGATTTTCGACCGAGTTCGCCTTCAGGATCTTGACCGCCGCAACTGGCAGCTTTGGGGCCTGGCGATTGTGATGATTATCGTCCTGGCAATCGGACTGGCCCTGTACATGTACGCGCTCGCTTCCGAAGGCGGTTTCTGGCTGACCGAACGCAATGCTGAGGAAGGAATCATCGCGTTCTGCGCGCTCGCGGTGCTTTTCGCCGGGTATTTGATCGACCGCCTGATCGTCATCGCGCACCTGCGCAGGGAATTGAGCGAGGAGCGAAAACGCAACCTTGAGCTGCGCGCGCAGAGCAACAAGGACCTGCTGCAAACCCTGTTCGGGCCCAACCAGTTTTGCGACCGGCTCGCCCTGGAGCTTCAGCGCGCCGCCAAGAGCAATCAGCCGCTCTCCGGGCTGACGATTTCGCTTGAGGTTTCGCAGGAAATTTCCGAGGGTGAAGAGATTTACTCGGCGTTTGGCGAAGCCGTGAAAGCCATGATGATCAAGCTGCGCGGCGAGGATTCCATTTACCAGTTTTCCTCCGGAGTGTTTGGCCTGCTGCTGCCTTCTACGGGCTCGGAGCTGGCGCGCAGCGTCGCGGTGCGCGTTGCCGATGCTTTGTATGAAGCCATGGGCGTCAGCAAGCGCTATTCCTTTGACATCCGTGTGACCAGCTTCCCCGATCACGCCAAGAGCGCCGACGAAATGGAAAGGCTGATGCGCGAGCCGGTGGGACGGTGAGCGTTCCACGGCGTGCTCAGCCTTTTCTGGTGGGCGTTCTTGAAGGAAAACCTCTCACCACAGAGATCACGGAGAGTCACGGAGGGTTTTTCTCTGTGTTCCTCTGTGTGCTCTGTGGTGAGAGCCTCTTTGTGCCGCGTAGAAGCACTGGGAAATAGTTGGTAGACAGATCACCTCCCGCAGGCGCTTGCACAGCCGATGACGGATGGCGCCACCCCCACGATCTGAAGAACCGCATTCCGGAAGCGGCCGTATTTGTCTAAGTACGCAAGGTGGCCGGACTTCACCGCACCGGCAACATCTCGCATCGTCGCGAGCGACACAATCTCCAGGCGGCCAACAAAGACCCGCACCATTTGCGAGGGAGCAGGGTAATGCTCAGCGGCAAAACCTGATCAACGAATCCATGCGGAACGATGTAGAGCAGGCGGCTGCCTTCCTCGAACCAGGAGTCGCGCCAG
>JASIKV010000189.1 GCA_030049455.1 Terriglobia bacterium | reverse complement strand
GAAACCATGAGCAAAGCAACTTACCCTTTGAAGCTCCCGCTCTCCGTCAAGCAGGCTGCCCAAAGGCTGGCGAAAGAAGACGGTGTATCCCTGAATCAGTGGATTGCTTCCGCCGTGGCCGAAAAGGTAGGGGTAATGGAAACCGCGGCGGACTTCTTCAAGAAGCGCGCGGGGCACGCTACCGGAGCCGGGCTCATAAAGTTTTTAAGGAAAGCTCCCAGGGTAAATCCCCCAGTCGAAGACAAACTCGCCGGTTAAAACCGCTGGATGAAATGTAATTCTACGCCTGCGGGGGGCTTGTTTTTCCCCGCCTCTGCGCGAGAGACGTTCTTATTCCGCGCGCGACGCAAGCGTGTCAAGAGGCGACGGGGGGGAGAAGGGGCCATCTGTCAGATCTATGAATTTGAGATTAAAATCAGGAAGTGAACCCGAAGAGAATCCTTCCCTTTACCTTGCTCCTTATCGCTGCATTTGTGGTGGGTGCCTTCGGTGGCAAACCTCCTCAGAATTCCAACGCCGATAATTCCCAGGATCTGGTGACCGCCGTCAAGCGCTTAGAGAAAAAACTCGGCTTCCGGCGGACAAAGAGCTTCAAGGAGCAGACCGCGGACAGCGCAGTTTCCTATCGCTGCTACTTCACGGGCAAGTTGGAGCTTCCCGATTCCTACGAAAAGCTCCAACTGATCGCGGGAACAAAGGCCGGCTGCCCTCTTGACGATAAAAAGTACGACGTTTTCTTTTATCCACTCGAAGCCGTGGGCAACGGCAAGTCGCCGGTCACGGCAGCGCTCGCCAACGAATCCGTGGAGCGCTTTCTGGTGGTCGTTCCCCATGAGGATTTTCATTCCAGCAAGGAGTTGAAGAAACTTCCCGCGGCGTTTGGCGAGGCTTCCGCCACCCTGGCCGGATTCCTGACCGCGGCGGAGGTGGCGCGGCAGAAATTTGGGGAAAACTCCGAGGTCTACAGAAACCTTCAGCTCGAGCCGGAGATTTTTGCGCGCAAAGCTGAAATTGTGAACCGCTCCTACGCTCATTTGCGCGAGGTGTACGACAATCTGCAAGCCGGCAAGATCTCTGAAAGCGATGCGCTGGCGCAAAAACAGCACGCCTTTGACGAATTGAATCAGCAATGCCTGGCCATCAAGCCGGAGTCCAAGTCATTCGACCGCTGTCCGGCGGTCCTGAACAACGCAGGGCTGGCCTTTGATGAAACTTACACAAAATACTATCCCCTCATGTATCAGATCTACCTGGCGAATGATCACGCGCTGAAGCCTACGCTCGTTGCGCTGCAGAGCGCGCTGAATGCACAGAGCGGGGACGAAGCGCTGAACAATCTGCGAAAGCTTGCAAAGAGCGGTGGGAATTGAAGACGGTGATTTCGAACTTGAAATCTTCTTGAATTTTGAATCTTAAATGAAAGGAGTTTCCAAATACCGGGCGGGCCTAGAGCGACTGCATCATGATTTCGACCAATTCATCGTGTGTAAGCTCGAGGGGATTTCCCTTCATGCTGCTCGCCTTGGCCGCATCCGCGCAGATCTCGGGCACAGCTTTCTCTTCCACGCCGTATGATCTCAAGGGCGGAATCCCAAGCTCATTGACGATGGTGCGCGTCCAGGTGACCACATCCTGCGCAACGGCGTCGGCGCGGCCGGTGAGCATCGCCGCGATTTTCTGATAGCGGGCCAAGGCGGGACTCCCCGGCGCGCGGGACCACAGACCCAGCAGATTGGTTTCGATTCCCTGCGGCAGAATGGCTGCGCAAATCGCTCCGTGCGGAGCGGGATACCGCCCGCCGAGCGGCGCAGCGAATCCGTGAATCACCCCCAGGCCTGCGTTGGCCAGCGCCAATCCACTCAGCATCGCCGCAAGCGACATATCGCGCCGCGCCTCCAAGTCCTGCCCGTGATGAAACGCCCGGCGCAGCGACCTGGCCGCAAGCGGGATGCCCTGCTCGCAAAATCCATCGGTCAGGGGGTTGGCGCGAATCGAAACGTAGGCTTCAATCAACTGCGTCAGCGCATCAAGCCCCGTGCGAGCCGTGACTGCGGGCGGCAAATCCAGCGTGAGCTCCGGATCAATCATCGCGAGTCGCGGCAGCAGCAAGGGACTTCGCAAGCTGACCTTCACGCGCCGCTCCGGAACGCCCAACACGGCGTTGCGAGTTACCTCGGAACCCGTTCCCGCCGTCGTCGGCACTGCGATGAACGGTGCTGCGGGATTTTCCAGCGGCTTTCCCCGCCCCACGACTTCAAGATAGTCCATCACCTCGCCGCGATGGGTAAGCAACCCTGCAATGGCCTTGCCCGCGTCGATGACGCTGCCGCCGCCAATCGCAATGACCACGTCGCACGCTGATTCCCGAGCCTGCCGCACGCCTTGCGCAATCAAGTCGACTGTCGGCTCAGCCCGGACTGTAAAGGGGGGCATCGTGGAACTTTGCGTCACGGTCTCCGCCCGCGCCGGGTCGCTTCCCGTCACCAATAACGCGCGGTTTCCAAATGATTTGGCCGCGGCCGCAACCTGGCTCGCGGTCCCCTCGCCAAAGATGATTCGTCCTGCGGTGGCGAACTCAAATCGCATCTGCAGCTCACCAACCTTCTTCGCCCGGGAAAACATTCGAAAATTTCACGCTGAAGCGTGGCTCCGCCATCAGCGACTCCATGCGGTCGCGCCAGGCGGCGTAATGCGCCGTGGCTTTGTGCGCAGCGGTGGCTTCGACGCTGCGATAAACCTCGACAAGGACGAAGCTCGCGGGGTCGTCCGTTTGCTGCACCACATCAAAGCGCGCGATGCCCGGTTCCTTAACGCTGTTGCGCGCATTCTCCGTGGTCACTTCCTTGAAAGCCTCAATGCAATCGGGCTTCACTCGCACGTGGACGTGTACGATGAGCATATTCTCCCCCAATCCTGGGCGTATTTCATTTTAATGGGAAGCTCGCTACGCGCCGCCAGTGCCGCGAGTGGCCGTGCGCGAAGAGGCAGCGAAAGGGCAAAAGAAGGTTGAGGCGAGAAAAATCCCGCCACGTTCTTATCCCGCAGACCTTTACACTTCGACAGCCGCCGGCGCGCCCGCGGCGTGCTGACTATTGCCCCTCTTTGAGCTCGCGCAGCCACAGGTTGCGATAACGCACGGGGTGGTGGTGATCCTGCAATCGCAGCGGAAGCCTGTCCGGATGAGGCGTGTAGGGCGGCCGCTCATGGTGCGCCGTCGGCCCCATGATTTCCACGTGGTCCTGCACCAGAACGCCGTTATAGAACACCGTCA
>JASIKV010000188.1 GCA_030049455.1 Terriglobia bacterium | reverse complement strand
AAGAGGAGCTTGAACCACGGAGCACACCGAGTCGTACAGAGAAGAGCCCTTGTGGTAGTGCCTCAGTTTGAATCTTGTAGCGCGGGTGTCCCCACCCGCGACTTGTGGCAAGGCCATCCTGGCCATGTCCATGGGCTGGAAGCCCATTCCACAGGGGCGGGACACGCGTATTTTTGCCATTCACTGATGGATCGCGGGTGGGGACACCCGCGCTACAATATCGGAACACCGTCGAGCCAGCCGCAAGTTTCAAACTGAGGCACCAACCCAAAACCTCTTTAATTGACACTCCACATTCCAGTGGTAACATGAATTGGCCTCATGACCGGGAAAACCGTTTCGCACTACAAAATCATTGAAAAGCTGGGCGGCGGCGGGATGGGCGTGGTGTACAAGGCTGAGGACACCATGCTTGGCCGCTTTGTGGCCCTGAAATTTCTGCCTGAAAACCTCGTCAAAGACCCGCAGGCGCTCGAGCGCTTTCAGCGCGAGGCTCGCGCCGCCTCCGCGCTCGATCATCCCAACATTTGCACCATCTTCGAAGTCAATGCGCATGAAGGCGAGCCCTTCATCGCCATGCAACTTCTTGAGGGGCAAACGCTCAATCACCGGATTGAATCAAGACCTCTCAAAACCGACACGCTGCTGGAATTGGCCATACAGATTTCCGACGCCCTGGACGCCGCCCACGGGAAGGGGATCATTCATCGCGACATCAAGCCCGCCAACATTTTCGTGACCCAGCGCGGGCAGGCAAAGATACTGGATTTCGGCCTCGCCAAGGTGGGCCCCTCAAAACAGGGTTCCAGCGCCTCGGCCGCGCTGACGGCGGCCACGCGCGAGGAATTCGTTACCAGTCCGGGCGTGACCATGGGGACGGTGGCGTACATGTCGCCCGAGCAGGTACGCGGGGAGGAACTCGACGCGCGCACCGACATCTTCTCGCTGGGCCTGGTGCTTTACGAGATGGCCACCGGCGCGCCTGCTTTCAGCGGCAACACTTCCGGGGTGATTCAAGAAGCAATTCTAAACCGCCAGCCGCCCTCGGCGCTGCATTCGAACCCCGATTTGCCCCCCCAGCTTCAGGAGATCATTTGCAAGGCGCTCGAAAAGGATCGGGACGTCCGCTATCAGCACGCTTCCGACCTGCGCGCGGATCTGAAGCGCCTGCGGCGCGACACGGAGTCGGGCAAATCCTCCGCCCTTCGCCCGGAAACCGTTGCAAGTCCGGATTCCAAGCGCCGGTGGAGCGCGATGGCTCGGCGCGTGGCCGGGGCGTTGGTTTTGGCCGCAGTGCTGGGGCTGGCGGCGTGGTTCTGGCGCTCGCGTTCTGCCGGTGACAGCATTCATTCGCTCGCGGTGCTCCCCTTTGTGAATGCCGCAAACGACCCCAACACGGAATACCTGGGCGATGGGATTACCGAAAGCCTGATCGGCAGCTTGTCGCAGCTCCCTGAGCTTCGAGTGATGGCGCGCGGGACGGTCACGGGTTACAAGGGGCAGCAGGTCGATCCCCGCAAGGCCGGGCGCGACCTGAATGTGGATGCTGTGGTCACGGGAAGCATCAGCGAGCGCGCCGGCACTCTGGTGGTGGATGCGGATTTGATCAAAGTGCAAGACGGCTCGGAACTGTGGGGCGGGCAATTCAATCGCCAGCAAGCCGACCTGCTGGCGGTTCAGCAGGAGATCGCGCGGGAAATCTCCCAAAAGCTGCGCACGCGGCTGAGCAATGCAGAAGAAAAAAGCCTGAGCAAAGGAGCAACCAGCAATTCGGAGGCTTATCGCCTTTACCTCCAGGGCCGCTACAACGCGGAACGGTTCACAAAAGAGGGAGTGCTGAGCGGTATCGAGTCGTTTCATCAGGCCCTCAAGCTGGACCCGAACTTCGCGCTTGCGTATGAAGGCATTTCTTATGCCGATCTGGTGGCCGACGATTTTTTCCTCGCGCCTCGCGAGTGCATGCCCGAGGGGCTGGACGCGGCAAAGAAGGCGCTGGAGCTGGATGACTCGCAGGCGGAAGCCCATACGGACCTGGCCTTCGCGGAATTTAGTTACAATTACGATTGGAGCACGGGCGAGAAGGAATTTCAGCGCGCCATCAGCCTTAAGCCCGATTACGCCCCGGCCCACGAATACTACGCCTGGCTTCTGGCCTCGGAGGGACGGTTTGAGGAGGCCATTCGTGAGGGCACGCGCGCCCGCGACCTGGCCCCGGAATCAAGCGAAACCAATCGCATGGTCGGCATGATTCTCCACATTTCGGGCGACTATAGTCAGGGAATCACCCAAGTCCGCCGGGCCCTCGAGCTTGACCCCAATGACTGGTTTGCGCACCTGGCTCTGGGGATGGCCACGGAAGCCAAGGGGGATTTGCCGCAGGCGATTCAGGAATACCAGGAGTCCAGAAAGCTGCAGACCGAATTCCCCTGGCCGCTGGCGGAGCTCGGCCGCGCCTACGCGCTGGCCGGCAGAAAGAGCGATGCCCAACAGATTTTACGGCAGCTCGAAGACTGGTCCAAGCGAAGCTATGTGCCTGCGTATAATCTTGCCGAGGTTTATGCCGGCCTCGGCGACCGCGAACGCGCGCTGGCCGCCCTTGAAAAGGCTTACGAGGATCGTTCCATGCTCCTGGCAACCGTGAAGGTTGACCCGGAACTGGATCAGTTGCATTCCGAGGCGCGCTTTAAGGCCCTGCTGCACCGCATGGGCCTGCCGGAGTGATGACCTTCGGGTTTTGTAATGTAGAATTGATCGCCAGGGGTTGCTGCAAGGAATGATCGGAAAAACCGTATCGCACTACAAAATTCTCGAAAAGCTGGGCGGCGGCGGGATGGGCGTGGTCTACAAGGCTGAAGACACCACGCTCGGGCGCTTCGTGGCGCTTAAGTTTCTTCCCGAACATTTGGTGAAGGACCCGCAGGCCCTCGAACGCTTCCAGCGCGAGGCGCGCGCGGCCTCGGCCCTCGATCATCCCAACATCTGCACCATCTTTGAAATCAGCGAGCACGAGGGCGAGCCCTTTATCGCCATGCAGTTCCTGGAAGGGCAGACGCTCAAGCATCGCATCGAATCAAAGCCCTTCAAACTTGACACGCTGCTCGACCTGGCGATTCAGATTTCCGACGCACTGGATGCCGCCCACGCGAAGGGGATCGTGCATCGCGACATCAAGCCCGCCAATATTTTCGTGACTCAACGCGGCCAGGCGAAGATTTTAGATTTCGGCCTGGCAAAGCTCGGGCCTTCCGGTCATGGCGCTGCCGGGCCAAGCCTCTCCAGCATGAACACCGCCGGAGTGCGCGAGGAATTTGTTACCAGCCCGGGCGTGACCATGGGGACGGTGGCGTACATGTCGCCCGAGCAGGTGCGCGGCGAAGAACTCGATGCGCGCACCGACATCTTCTCGCTCGGCTTGGTGCTCTACGAAATGGCCACCGGCGCGCCCGCCTTCAGCGGCAACACTTCCGGGGTTATTCAAGAAGCAATTTTAAACCGCGCGCCGCTCTCGCCCCTGCGCCTGAATCCGGAACTGCCGCCCAAGCTGGAGGAGATCATTTTCAAGGCGCTGGAAAAAGACATCGATCTGCGCTACCACAATGCCGCCGACCTGCGCACGGACCTGAAGCGGCTGAGGCGCGATACGGATTCCGGACGCTCGGCCGCGCGCATGCCGATTGCCGAGCCTGCTGGACCCATTGCTTCACAGCCGAGCCAGCCGCGGATGGATGCGGCCGCGCCGCCTGCTTCACTGCCATCGTCGGGGGGAAGCGCCGCCGCGATAAGCGGTGCGTCTGCCGCTGTTCCGCCAACCACCGCGCCCCAACCCAGCGGCCCGAGCGCGGTTGCGCCGGCGCCAAGCGGGCCAAGCGCCGCCACACCCACGCCAGTTCCGGCTTCGGCTTCGGGGCCGGCGACCCCCGTTTCCACTATTCCCGCCGCGCCCCCGCGTTTTGCCAACTTTATTCCCATCGCTGCGGGTGTGGTTCTGGTGGTGGCGCTGGGTGCATACTTCGTGTGGCGCCGCGCTCAACATCCCAAACCGGCGGGAACGCAGGAATCGCTCGCCGTGCTCTATTTCTCAAATCTCTCGCAGGATCCCTCGCTCGACTGGCTGAACCGCGGGCTGACGGAGATGCTCACCACGAACCTGGCCCAGGTCAAAGGGCTGGATGTGCTTTCCACGCAGCGCATCGATGCAGAGATTCAGCGGTTGGGGAAGAAGGACGCGAAGGACCTGGACTCGGCCTCGACACTGGAAGTAGCGCGCAACACCGACGCCGACGCGTTCATTACCGGCACGATTCTGCGCACCGGGCCCAAACAGCTTCGCCTGGATGTGCAGGTGCAGGACTCGAAATCCGGCCAGATCCTTTACTCGGATAAATTGGAGGCCGCGGACGTGCAGGGCATTTTCGGCATGGTGGATTCACTGACGGGCCGCGTGGCGCAGCGCTTTGCGCCCTCGGCCAATGCGACCGCAAACGCTCCCACCATTGAAGAAGCCGCAACCTCCAATCTCGAAGCCTACCGGCACTACGAACTGGGCGTGGATTTCGAGCGGCGCTATCTCATAGCAGATGCCACTCGAGAGCTCGAAGAGGCGGTGCGGCTGGATCCCCAGTTCGCCTTGGCCTACCTCCACCTTACTTACGCCTACCTCATATCAGGCGATTATCGCAAGCGCGATGAAGCTTTTGCGAAGCTGGGGGAATTGCAGTCGCATCTGCCCCGCAAGGACTTGTTGTCGTTCCAGGCGCAGAACGCTAATCGGGCGGGTGACTTGGCTGGGGCTGATCAAATGCTGGAATCCCTCCTCAAGGAGTATCCTCGCCAGGACGATGCCCGCGTGCAGTTGGCGAGTCACCTGCGTAACGCCGGCGAAACAGAACGGGAAATTCAGGTTGTTAAAGATGGGTTGCAACTCGATCCCCGCAATGAATCGCTTTTGAACGTGCTCGTTTACGCGCAGGCAGAAGCCGGCAACCTGGCGGCTGCGCTCCAGGCGGATGATCAATACGTTGCCGTACGCCCCAACGACCCGAATCCGTTGGACACTCGCGGGGACGTTCTGTATCAATTGAACCATGACGACGATGCTGCGCAGGCTTACCGCAAAGTATTGGCTCTAAAACCCGATTTCGTGAATTACGAGGAATATCTGAAGCTGGCGGTTGTATACGCCGACCAGAAGAAATTTGACCTGGCGGATTCAATGCTTCAGGAATTCCTTCACAAAGCCACTGGAGCCGCGAAACTCTACGCGCCTTTGTTCACGGCGCAGTTTCAGGAGGAGCAGGGAAACCTGGCGGGAGCCCGCGCCAGCTACGAGGCAGCCGTGCGGGACCTGGCTGCCGCCGGACAAATGAGCGGCGCGGATCAGTCCCTGTACACTCTGTCCACCGCGTCGATAACGGCAGGCGAGGAATTGGGCCCCGACCTGGCCTTTGCCCGCCAACAAAAGCTTGGCGGACGGGAAAATCGGGCGATTGCGCTTCTTCAGGCGGCACAGGGGGACACGGGCGGTTCCGAGCGCAGCCTGCAGCTTAACGCGGCGGCGCGCCCCGAGGTCGGCCCGTCCGGCCTCGAACTCATACGGAATCGCATCGCCCTTTACGCCTCGCTGGCGCGCAATGATCCTGAAGGGGTGATTGCTGCGGCGGGCCGTCTGCCGGCCTCCGTGGATTCTTCCCTCCTGCTTCCACGCGGCTGGGCTTATCTCCAAACCAAGGACTATGCGCACGCCGAACACGATCTTCGCGCGGCGATTCTGAACGAAAGAAATTTTGAAAGCTTCAGCCAAATGCGCACCCGCTCTCCGCTGCGCGCTGCCCTGGCGCACTTCTATCTGGGCCAGGTCTATGAGGCGACCGGCAAGCACGAGCAGGCCGCCAATGAGTACCAGGAATTCCTCTCCCACTTCGACCACTCGGCGGCCAAGCTTCCCCAAATTGCCCTGGCGCGCGCGGCGCTGAAGCAGGCGCTGCCTTAAGTGGTAAGATTAGGTCCAGTTGGAGTTTCAAAATGCCCGGAACAGGAATCCAATTCCGCCTCGACGAGCGGCAAATCCGCCACTTTGATGAGGAAGGCTATCTCATCGTCGAGCGGCTCTTCACGAATGCTGAACTTCAGCCCGTGATTGATGAGATCAGCGCAGACCTCGACCGGCGCTGCCGGGAGGCCGTTGCAGCGGGCACGCTTTCGCGCACCTACGAGGAATACGACTTCGAGCACCGCCTGGCGCACGTGGATCGCGAGGATCAGGCAATTTCGAAATCGATGTGGGACAACAAGGTTGCGCTGCCCAGTTTCTTCGGCCTGATGACCAATGCCAAACTGCTCGATGTAGCCGAGCAATTCTGCGGGCCTGAAATTATTGCGTCTGCCGTCTACCGTCTGCGCCCCAAGGTTCCGAGCCATGCGTGGAGCCCCGTGCCGTGGCATCAGGATTCCGCCTACCTGGAAGCGTATTGCGACATGAGCCTGATTTTGACCGTCTGGATGCCGCTGGTGGATGCGACGATTGAGCGCGGCTGCATGTGGGTGATGCCGCGCGCGCACAAGGGCGCGCTGTTCTTCCACCAGCCCGACGATATGGCCCACTATTTGGAGATTCCCGTGGACCAGTTCGGCGCGCGCCGTCCCGTGCCCGCGCCGGTTTCCAAGGG
Source organism: Terriglobia bacterium (assembly GCA_030049455.1). GTDB lineage: Bacteria > Acidobacteriota > Terriglobia > UBA7540 > UBA7540 > Bog-366. Next base: position 1,620 of record JASIKV010000188.1, on the reverse strand, counting down.
CGGTGCGCTGATCATGACCAACCGCACACCGCACGCGAGCTTTGAAAACAAGACGGACGTGGTGCGCTGGAGCATGGACCTGCGCTACCAGAGTGCCGCGTTGCCCACCAACGCCCACATTACACGGCAGCCGGGGGAGGCCGTGAGTTCACCAACCGTCGGCGTGCCGCTCGCCTGCTATCCGCCTGAACCGGATTTTCTGGTGCGCAGCCAACTGCGCCCCAACGAAGTGATGAAGACCTCAGAAGAGTTCATCGCCCTGCGCAAGACGCACGTCTACAAGGAAGCCACCGATCGCTGGGGATACTCCGTCGCCCAACGCAAAGACCCGCTCGCGAAGACCTATTAAACTGCTGATCCTAAGAGCACCTGAGCTGCTCATCCAGCTTGAACATAAGTCGTGTAGGTTTCGTCCTGAACTCGATAGAAGGGTACGAAGCGGACCTTGCCCGGCGGCTGCGGCATTTCAAAGGCCAGCGTTGAGTTGGGGATGGAATTGATCCCTTGCGGAGTGGAAATGACCGACTTCCGCGAAATCTCCAAGGGCGAATCGAGCGCCACCAGCATGAGCGGACCCCACATCAGCGCGGCGGTTGTGGGGTGCTGCTCGTCAATCGCCTCCCATCGGAAAGAGAAGGGGAGTTGGACCTCCAGAGAATCGCCCGTTTGCCAGCGCCGGCGCACCGCAGCAAACGTTCCGGGCTGCGCATCGGCGATGAAGGGCTTTCCGTTGACGGCAAGCTGCGCGGGCGACTGTAGCCAACCGGGAATTCGAATATTGAGGGTGAATTCATGGGGCGAGGTCGTCTCCACGAGAATCTCGGTGGAATCCGATTCCGGGTATTGGGTTCTCTGAGTCAGTTTCACTGTGCCGTCCTGACTCTGCCAGGTCAGTTCCGAGGGCGTAAAGAGGTTTACGTAAACACCATCTTCAGCGTGGAAGTACGTGCTGATGGCGTAATCCGCCACCACCTGCGGAGTGGTCCCTGAGCAGCACGGCCATTTCTGCTCGTAGTACTCCTTGCGGACCGAGGGATGGTAGTCGGAATAGTAGAAGACGTGCCCGTCGCCTTTGGGGTCTTTCACGCCCAGCATGGTGTTATAGAGAACGCGCTCCAGGCTGTCGCCGTACCGGCTGTCCGCGGTGAAGCGCAGCAGGTAGCGGGTGAGCTTCAGGTGCGCGTAGGAGCCGCAAGGGGTTTCGAAGTGCGCGTGGGTGTTGTCCAGGCTTTCGCCCAGCAGACCCTTGTTGGGGGTTACAAAGGTTTCATTGGGCGCCCATCCGCCGGAGGCGTATGACTGCGTGGTGGCGAGCATCTGAAAGGCATTTCGAGCCGCATCCAGGTACTTGGTTTCGCCAAGAACGAGATAAGCGCGCGAGGCGGAGCACAGGGCGTTCACATGACTGTAAGCGTGCAGCCCCGGCAGCACGTTTTCGCCGCGACTGAGCGGGTCAAAATAGGTTCGATCCATAAGATATTGGCGAGCCATCCGGCGATAATCCGCGTCGCCAGTGGTCTCGTAGGCGTAGAAGAGGTTCTCGGGCAGCGTATAAGGCTCATCGGAGGTCGTCTGCCGGGGCGCTTCGAAATGCTCGTAAGCGCGCGGGGGAAGATATCG
>JASIKV010000187.1 GCA_030049455.1 Terriglobia bacterium | reverse complement strand
GTTTTCGTGCCAAGCCCGCTGCTCGCGGCCGGCATGTGCATGGTCGATACACCCGGCCTGGGTTCCGTCTTCGCGGGAAACACCGCTGCCACTCAGGCGTTCATTCCGCACATTGATGCCGCGCTGGTGGTGATGGGTGCGGACCCGCCGCTGGCCGGCGAGGAATTGGCCATGGTTGAGGCGGTGGGCCGCCAGGTCGAGAAACTTATCCTGGTGCTCAACAAGGCCGACCGGACATCGGACGCGGAACGGGCAGCAGCGGTCGAGTTTACGCGGAAGGTTTTGGAAAAATCCCTCCATCGCGCCGCCGGGACAATTTATGAAGTCAGCGCTTCAGAGCGCCTGGAAAATCGCGGAACGGAACGGGACTGGGGCAAGCTGGTGTCGGCGCTGGAAGGTATGGTTGAAGATTCCGGCCGCGGATTGGTTCAGTCGGCGCGCGACCGTGGCGTTCAGCGGTTCAGCGAGCAGTTGCTGGCCATCGTCGTCGAGGAACGCGAAGCGCTCGAGCGGCCCATCGAGGAGTCCGAGCGCCGAATCGCCGCGCTCACCGCGACCATTGCCGGCGCGGAGCGCTCCATGCGCGAGCTGGATTACCTCTGGATGGCGGAGCAGCGGCGGCTTTCGGATTTATTCATCGACCGGCACAAGAATTTTATGCGCTCCGCACTGCCCCAGGCGCAGGCGGAATTTCAGCAGGCGATGCCCGGCGCGCCTCGCACCTTGGGTCCCGCCTATCGCCGCGCGATCATGCGCACAGCACAGGAAATTGCGCAGCGCCGCGTTTTACCCTGGCTGAGCAGCGAGCAGAATGCCGGAGAAGCGCAATATCGCCAGGCGGCGCGGCGATTTGTGGAGATGGCCAACGATTTTTTGAAGAAGCTGGCGGAATCGGGAGTGCGTGAGCTGGCCCGCATGCCCAATGCCCTCGACCCGGATGCCGGATTCCGCACGAGGTCGAAATTTCTATTCAAAGATATGATTGAAATCGCGCAGCCGGCATCGCCCCTACGATGGATAGGCGATTTTGCGGCGGGCCTGGTGGGCGCGCGCGGCGGGATCGAGCGCGATGGGCGCGAGTTTCTGGAGCGGCTGCTGGAAGTAAATTGCTCGCGTGTCCAAAACGATGTGCTGAAGCGCGTGGAAGAAAGCCGCGGCCGGTTGGAAGCGGAAGTTCGCAGACTCCTGCATGAAGTCAGCCGCATCGCCGTTGAGGCGCTGGCGCACGCGCGCGAAACGCAAGCCGCGGGAGCCTCGGCTGTGGACGCGGCGAGATCGCGGCTGGACCGCCTGGAAGAAGAGATCACGGGAATTCTGCGGGAGCGAAATGCCTGCTGAGATTCTCAATTCAGCCACGAAGGGGTTTGGTTCGGTGTATATTGGCTCCTTAATGAAAGCAGCCCCCGGGATGAACCCGACGGTCGAATTCAGTGAGAGCAGGAAAAATGGACTGGCTTAAGCCCGCCGCAATCGTCTCCGTCGGCGCGATATTTGGAGCGAATTTGCGCTACTTCCTGAGCGACTGGCTGGCGCGCCGCCAGACGGCGTCGTTTCCGCTCGGCACGCTGGCCGTCAACACCACGGGAAGTTTTGTGCTGGCGTTTTTCCTGATCTGGACGACGGAGCGCGTGCTTTCCTCGCCGCAATGGCGCCTGCTGATTGCCGTGGGCTTCTGCGGGTCGTACACGACATTTTCAAGCTACACCTTTGAGACGTTCAAAATGATGGAGCAGGGGCGCATGTGGGACGCCTCGGCCAATTTCCTGGCGAATAACGCGCTTTGCTTCCTTTGCGCGCTGCTGGGCGCCGTGGCCGCGCGGGCACTCTGATGCCAACCGATAAATTCCAACTCGTCAGCATTTACCTGAACGAAGCGGACAAGTGGGAGCACCGCCCGCTGGACCTGGAAATCCTCAAATTCCTGCACAAGTCCGGGTGCGCGGGCGGAACGGTGCTCCGCGGGCTCGCCGGCTTTACCAAGGGAGCGGGAATCGTCACCACGTCGCTCGTCGATGTGGGAAGCAAGCTGCCCGTGGTCGTGCAGTTTGTGGAAGCGACCGCGAAAATCGCCGAGGTCATGCCCACCCTGCGGCGCATGGCGGGAAAGAGACTTATCACTTTGCAGGATGCGCAGATTGTGCCGCCGGAGCCGGATGTCTGATTGCGGCCCAATCCTTTTCTGGTACTGAGTTTTGCGGGCTGGATTTGGAGTCTTTTAAGGGAGGCCTGACTGCCAGGCGCTAGTGCAGGCCCCTCTCTGCGAATTCCGATTAATGAACCGCTTTTCCAGATTGCCAAACTCAGAGCGCCCGGATGTGAATTGATCCGCCGCTGGTGTGCAGTCGCAAATCTTCTCCACCCGACCCGATGGATCCCTCCAAGCGTGAGCGGCTGAGTGTGCCCACCGTGCGCACGGGCAAATCCGTGGAAACCGAGCCGCCGGACGTGGACGCATCGAGATTCAAATTGGCCGAAGAATCGATGGCCAGCTCGATGGACCCGCCGGAAGTTTCCAGCACTCCGCCGTGGTGGTTGCCGGGGCTGTAGGTGGCGTGAATGGACCCGCCTGAGGTCGTGGCCTCAACATATCCCGAGACGCGCTCGATGCGGATTCCTCCGCCGCTGGTGTGGGCGGTAAGATTTCCATCCACCGACTGCGCCTCAATCGAGCCGCCCGAAGTCGCAACGTGGGCGACGCCCGTTACCTCGCGAATGTGAATGCCGCCGCCCGAGGTGT
>JASIKV010000186.1 GCA_030049455.1 Terriglobia bacterium | reverse complement strand
CGCACCTGGACGCCGTGGTTCAACCTGCCCAACGGCCAGTTCTATCACATCTCGACAGACAATCAGTTTCCCTACTGGATTTACGGCGCGCAGCAGGATAGCGGCACGGCGGGCGTACGCAGCCGGAGCGACTTTGGCGGCATCCGCGAGCGGGATTGGTACCCGGTCGGTGGATTCGAAGCCGGGTACATCGTGGTAGACCCGCTCAATCCGCGCTGGATTTTCACGCAGGGCTGGTATCACGTCCTCCGCCGCTTCGATCGCGAGACAGGGCAGGTGGTGGTGGTCTACACCCCCAATTCTGAAGATCGCTTCGGCAGCATGCCGCCGCTTGCTTACTCGCCGCAGAATTCGCACCTGCTGTACATGGGCGCGCAATACGTGCTGGCGACCACGGACGGCGGCGTTACCTGGAAGCACATAAGCCCTGACCTCACCGTCCGCGCAGGGGCAGCCACGGCCTCAGCGCCCGCGGCCGGCCCGGCGGGGCGGCCCCGGCCGGTGGCCCTGGTCAGCCTTTCGTCCAGCGAAGCGCAGGATGGTTTGATTTGGGCGGGCAGCAGCAATGGGGTCATCTCACTTACGCAGGACGGCGGCGCGAATTGGACTAACGTTTCGCCCCCCGCGCTCACTGCGACCTCGTCGGTGACGATTATTGATGCCTCGCATCACGATTCCGGGACTGCCTTCGCCGCCGTGGAAGACTCTGCCAACACACATCCTTACATTTATCGCACGACCGACTTCGGCCGGACCTGGCAGCCGATCGTCAAAGGCCTTCCCGATGACGTTCGCGTCCGCTCGGTGCGCGAAGATACCGCGAACCGCAATCTGCTCTTTGCCGCAACGGAAATGGCCGTGTGGGTTTCGTTTGATCGCGGCGAGAACTGGCAATCGCTCCAGCTCAATTTGCCGAATACGGTCGTCTCCGACCTGACGATTCATGACGAAGACCTGGTTGCATCGACTTATGGCCGGGCCATGTGGATTCTGGATGATCTTGAGCCGCTGCGGCAGATGGCCGAGGCCATGTCAAGCGGCGCCTATTTGTACCGGCCGGAACCGGTGGTGCGAGTGCGCTGGTCGAACGATCAGGATACGCCGGTGCCGCCTGAAGTGCCGCGCGGGGAGAACCCGCCGGAGGGAGCGATCATCGATTATTACCTGAAGGACGCGGCGACCGGACAGGTAAGCATCACAATTTCGGACGCTGCGGGCAATCCAGTGCGGGAATTCTCCAGCGCGCCGCCCGCTACGGATAGCTTGCCCATGCCCAATGTGCCCGAATACTGGTTCGCGCCGCCCATCGTGCTTTCGACCGCCCCGGGAATGCATCGCATCGCCTGGGACCTGCGCTATCCCGCGCCCAAGACGCTTACCTATGGATATTTTGGCGGACTGTTGGATTACACGGAATACACCCTGACGTGGCACGCCATTCTCGGCGCGACGCCGCGAATTCAGCCGGTGGGGCCGCTGGCGGTTCCGGGGCGCTATCGCGTCAAACTCACCGTTAATGGCCTCACTTACGAGCGGGAACTTGCCGTGAAGAACGATCCGAGGTCGCCGGTTTCGCAGCCGGATCTGGAAGCGCAATTCGCCGCGGAACAACAGACCGTGGCCGGCTTGCAGGCAAGCTACGATGCCTACAATGAGCTTCAGAAGATGCGTCAAACTCTGTCTGACGATGAATCGAAATCACCAAAAGACGCCGACTGGATCGCCACGGCGAGAGCCATCAAGAAGAAAATAGACGCAATGATAAGCGGCGATGGCGGCTTTGGCATTGCCAACCGGGACCTGGCGCGGCGGCTTCAGGATCTGGACTTTGGTGACATGCGTCCGAACGACAGCATGCTCGCGGCGATTGACCAATCCTGCCGGCAGATTCACAAGAGCGCGGAGCAATATGGGCAGCTTCGGATTGGCGAATTGCCCGGATTGAACCAGATGCTCTCGGCCGCCCACCTCGCGGAAGTATCTGCTCCCTCAGGACCGTCATTAGCCGCGTGCGGAGATTTACAACTGCCTTCGGACAAATGATTTGGAAGACTCGGCCCTATCCGCCTTAATCCTGAATGCGCACTCCTGAATCCTGGTTCCGGCTCTGCTTGACTTCGTCCGCCCCGCTGGCTACAGTGGCCTTCTAGGCATTTTTATCGCCTGAAGGTGATTGACTGACCGAGCCCGATGATCGGAGCCATGATTACAGGTGCTTTGAAGCGCTGGGTGCAGGCGGTCCAGGAATTCACCTTTCTGCTTTTTGACTCCCTTCGGCTCTCCTTAAGTTCTCCACGATACCTGGTCGACACGCTCATGCAGATGGACGTGATCGGCTTTGGCTCTCTGCCCATTGTTGTGCTGATTGGGTTTTTTACGGGCGGCGTTCTGGCCTTGCAATCGTATCGCACGCTGAGCACTTTCGGCGAAGTGAGCCTGATGGGAAAGGTGGTGGCGCTCAGCCTGGTGCTCGAACTCGGACCGGTGCTGACGGCGCTGATGGTGGCGGGGCGGAACAGCTCCGGCATCGCCTCCGAAATCGGTTCCATGGTGGTGAGCGAACAAGTTGACGCCATGCGCGCCCTGGGGACGGATCCCCTGCGCAAGCTCGTTATCCCGCGCTTGATTGGGACCGTGGCTACGCTCCCTCTGCTCACAATTCTGGCGGACTTTTCCGGCATGTTGGGCGGCTATTTTGTCAGCTACTACACGGTTCGCCTGACGACAGAGGAATACTGGACCGCCGCCTACCAGGCGCTGACGTATCAGGATGTTACCCAGGGCTTGCTGAAACCCTTTTTTTTCGGCGTGATCGTGTCGCTGGTGGGTTGCTACCAGGGCCTGCACACCACGGGCGGAACCGAGGGCGTGGGGCGGGCGACGACTCGCGCCATGGTGGTGGCCTCGGTGCTCATCGTTGTGGTCGATTTTTTCATTACCAAATTCCTGATTGGAATTGGTTTCTTCTGAGTGCCCGACGCTATGCCCGGCCCCGCCATTGAGCTTCGCAACGTCTCCCTGGCATTCGATGCCAAGCGCGTGCTGAGCAATATCTCGCTTGCTCTCGGCGAGGGCGAAACGTTGTTTCTGCTCGGTGTAACAGGCTCGGGAAAATCCGTGCTGCTGAAAGTCATGCTGGGTCTTCTGAAACCCGACGAGGGCCAGGTGTTCATTGAGGGCCGGGATTTGGTGCCGCTTCCTGACGAGCAACTCCAGCCGCTGCGCCGCCGCATGGGGATAGTATTTCAGGAGGGCGCGCTCTTCGACTCGCTCTCGGTGTTTGAAAACGTCGCCTACCGCCTGCGCGACGAGCATCTGGCCGACGAAGCCGCGCTGGAAGGGCGCGTGCGGGAGGTCCTGCGCTTCGTGGAAATGGAAGCCGCCCTCGAAAAAGCCCCCGCGGAGCTCTCCGGAGGCATGCGCCGCCGCGTGGCGATTGCTCGCACCATCATCAGCAACCCGTCGATCATGCTCTACGACTCCCCGACCGGCGGGCTCGATCCCGTGACCTGCCTCACTATCAACCTGCTGATTGCCAAGATGCGGGATTTGCAGCACGTCACCTCCGTCGTGGTCACACAGCGTTTGCAGGACGCTTACGAGCTGGTGAATTTCGTCTACTCGGAGGAAAAGCATGCTCTCGTGCCTGTCGACGGCGCGGCTTCACGGCGGCCCGCCACGCGCTTCCTGATGTTGCGCGAAGGTGAAGTCTATTTCCAGGGCAACGAGCAGGAATTCGTGCATTCAACCGACCCCTATGTGCAGAAGTTTCTTGCCTGAAATCGTGAAACCCCGCGCTGCTCATGCCGGCCCGCGATTCGATTTATTCAACCCCGCAACCCGCTCCCCGTTTCACTCATCCCATGGCAGATGAACTACAATAGGGGTATGGATTTCGCGGAGGAGAGCAAAAATGCCTCAACAGCAGCGTGTGCAGTGGGCCCAGCTTCGAGTTGGAGTCATGGCGATCCTCGCCATGGCGGTTCTGGCAGTTTCCATCTTCTTCATCAGCGGACAGGTGGGATTCTTCACGCCGCATTACACCTTGAAGGCCTATTTCCCCGGCGCGGGAGACCTGCGCGAGGGAGCCCAGGTGAGGTTGGCGGGCATCACGGTGGGCAGCGTCGCCAAGATTCAAATCTCGCCGTTCAGTGATCCGGCCCGCGCCGTGGAACTGGACATGAAGATCGTGCGTACCTTTCAGGACAAAATCCGCGCGGACTCCATTGCCTCGATCGAAACCGTCGGCCTGCTGGGCGACAGTTACATCGACATCACTCGCGGAACTTCCGGCCAGGAAGCCCTGCCCGACGGCGGTTCGGTAAAGACTCTTCCCAAGGCGGATATTACTGCCGTCGTCCAAAACACCAACGACGTCATCATGAATCTCACCACACTTTCCGCCAAACTGGACAATATCAGCACGCAGATTCAGGCGGGCAAGGGGTCCATTGGAAAATTGATCTACGATCAGACGCTCTACAACAAAATGGACGCCACCATTACGGCCGCACAGACCCTCGTGGACCGCGCCACAAATGGTGAGGGGACCATGGGCAAGTTGATGGCGGATGACACGCTCTACAATCGCACGCTGAGCACCATTGACCGCCTGAACCAGATTATGGATGACGTCCAGCACGGCAACGGCAGCCTGGCGAAGTTTATTTCCGATCCGTCGGCCTATAACAACCTCAACCGCCTGATGACCAGCGGCAATTCTTTAATCGATGGTATCAATCAGGGGCACGGCTCGCTCGGCAAGCTGGTGAAGGATGAGGAAATGTACGACCGCCTGAACTCGACGCTGGCGCACATGGATACCATTGCCGCGCGCGTCGACCAGGGGCAGGGAACGCTCGGCAAGCTTTCCACGGACACTTCGCTCTACACCAGCTTGAGCGACAGCGCGCAATCGCTGAAGGAGTTTCTAACGGACTTGCGCAAGGACCCAAAGAAATATCTGACGGTGAAAATGCATTTGTTTTAGGCGGATTTGTCCGGCGCGTGGCGGGCGAACATCTCTTCGATTTGCGTTCGGTACCTCTCTTCAACCACTCGACGCTTCACCTTCAGGGTGGGTGAAAGCTCGCCGTCGGCGACCGTCAGCTCGCGCGCCAGCAGAACGATCTGGCGAATCCTTTCGTGGGACGGTAAATCGCAGGTGGCTTCGTTCACCAGGTTTTG
>JASIKV010000002.1 GCA_030049455.1 Terriglobia bacterium | reverse complement strand
CGGGAAAAAAAATCGTTGAGGGAATGAAGGAATGCGCCGGGCTCAGGCAGTTTCTGATAATACTGAAGGCCCAGGTCTTCCATTCGCCGGCGCAGAAAAATCCACACGTCCACTTTGTCGAGCAGTGTGCGCTCCAGGTGCCGCTTGCGCAGAACTCCGTAACAAAAAGAGTGAAACGTGGAAATTTGAGGAAGGCTGTCAAGCTGGGGCAGAGCTTCGCGCACGCGGCGCTGCATTTCCCTTGCAGCTTTTTCCGTGTAGGTAAGAGCCAGTATATTTTCAGGTTGAATTGTTTCCCCGGGCGATTCGCTGCTGCCCGGTCGCGTGACCGCGAATCCCGGCAGCAGCAGGGATGCTTCACCAACGCCCACCGCTCCTGTCAACAAGTGGACGATCCGCTGCGTAATCACTCGAGTCTTGCCGCTGCCCGGGCCGGCAATGATCAGCAGGGGCCCTTCGCCGTGTTCGACCGCCTGCTGTTGTTCAGAATTCAACTTGAAAGATGCCGCCATCGACCCATTATTTCGCGAAGGGTCGCGATGAAGCAAGCAAAGGAGCGGTCTCCTGCTTGTCACCCTATTTCGCCTCGGGTAGACTCGGCATTTGCCATGCGCGCCATGCTGCTGGAAAAACCGCGGTCAGTGGATGAAAGTCCGCTGAGGCTTGCCGAGCTTCCCAACCCTGAGCCCGGCGCCGGAGAGATTCGCGTGCGGGTGCGTGCCTGCGGTGTCTGTCACACCGATCTGCACGTTGTGGAAGGCGACCTGGCGCTTCCCAAACTCCCGGTTGTGCCCGGCCATCAGATTGTCGGTACTGTGGACGCGCTTGGCGCAGGCGTGAGCGAGTTTCAACTTGGCGACCGAGTCGGTGTTCCGTGGCTCTATTCAACCTGCGGGGTTTGCATTTACTGCCAGAGGGGCATGGAAAATCTTTGCGAACAAGCGCGCTTCACGGGTTTTCACGCCGACGGCGGTTATGCGGAAGCGATGGTGGCTCCGGCGGCCTTTGCCTACCCACTGCCCGGGAATTTTTCGGACCTCGAGGCGGCGCCCTTGCTCTGTGCCGGCGTAATCGGCTATCGCGCGCTGAAACTTTCAAACCTTAATCCGGGCGAACGATTGGGCCTGTTTGGATTCGGCGCCTCCGCGCATATTGTCATCCAGATTGCCCGCCACCGGAGGTGTGAGGTATCCGTCTTTACGCGCGCGGAGTCGCATCGCCGATTGGCGCGTCAATTGGGCGCGGAGTGGGTAGGCGCGGCAGGTGAAGCTCCGCCCGCGCCGCTCGACGCCACCATCATTTTTGCGCCCGCAGGCAGGCTTGTTCCCGATGCCCTTCGTACCCTCCGCAAAGGAGGCACGCTGGCGCTGGCGGGCATCACCATGTCTAACCTGCCGGAGATGGAATATCAACTCATCTATCACGAACGCACTCTGCGCAGCGTGGCCAACAGCACGCGAGAGGACGTCCGCGAGTTGCTTCGCATTGCGTCGGAAATTCCCGTGCGCACTGAAGTGGAAACCTTTCAACTTCCCGAGGCGAATCACGCCCTGCAAAACCTGAAAAGCAGTAAAATCCACGGCGCCGGCGTGCTGGTCACTTGAATACGCACATCCGCGGCTGAGTCAAACCTGCCGACGCAAAACAAGGAGCAACCATGATGTTCTGGGATCGTGCCCGGCGCAGGAGGAAGCTGATTAAAATGCTCGCGGCGGCCTTTTGCGTTTTGACGTTCACGCAAATCGTTAATGCGCAGGAGGATTACCAGCCGAGCGCCTCTAACCTGAAAGCTCGGGAGTGGTTCCAGGATGCAAAGTTCGGACTGTTCATTCACTGGGGGGTTTACAGCGTTCTAGGCGACGGTGAATGGGTCATGAACAACCGCAAGCTCACGGTGGATGAATATGAAAAGCTTCCAGCGTTCTTTAATCCCACCGAGTATGACCCAGCGGCCTGGGTTGCTCTCGCCAAGGCCGCAGGGATGAAGTACATCACCATCACCAGCAAGCACCACGACGGATTCGCCATGTTCGCCACGAAGCAATCCGACTGGAATATCGTGGATCGGACGCCCTACAAGCAAGACGTACTAAAGATGCTTGCGGACGAGTGTCACCGTCAGGGCGTCAAGCTCTTCTTCTATCACTCGCAGCTCGACTGGCACAATCCGAATTACTACCCGCGTGGGCGAACTGGTGAGACTTCCGGGCGGCCCGAGAGTGGGGATTGGTATAAGTACCTCGACTACATGGACGCTCAGCTTCGCGAGCTCTTGACCAACTACGGAGAGATCGGCGGAATCTGGTTCGATGGAATGTGGGACAAACCGGACGCCGATTGGCGTTTGGCGAAAACGTACAAGCTTATACACGACCTGCAGCCCCAGGCATTGATTTGTTCCAATCACCACCACGCGCCTTACCCCGGCGAAGACGTGCAGCTATTCGAAAAGGACCTGCCCGGGGAAAACACCGCAGGATTTAATCAGACAGCGGTGATCAGCAATCAACTGCCTCGCGAAACCTCAGACACCATGAACATTGCCTGGGGATTTAACATCGGCGACGCCCACTACAAAAGCACGCGCCAGCTCATTCAATACCTGGTACGCGCGGCGGGCCACAACGCAAATTTCCTCTTAAATGTCGGACCGATGCCCAACGGAAAGATTCAGCCGGAATTTCAGACGCGATTGCGAGAGATGGGGCAGTGGCTATCGCGCTACGGGGAATCAATTTACGGCACGCGAGGTGGCCCTATCGCGCCACGGTCGTGGGGTGTGACGACCGCGAAGGGAAACAAGGTTTACGTTCACATTTTGGATTGGCCGGATGCAACGCTCGCGCTCCCTCCGCTTGCGGATAAGGTGACCGCCGCTCACTTTCTGAAGGATGGAAGCCGCGCGGAAGTTTCCCAGGGACCCGGCGGTATGGTGTTGGAGATTCCCGAAATCGCCCGGGACGAGTTTGATACCGTCGCAGTCCTTGAATTGAGTCAGACGAAATAAAAGCGCTACTCCGTCCTTAGCGTTGTAGCGGGGTCAACACGCGCCGCGCGCCACGCGGGAACTCCGCAAGCGACCGCAGAAACGCCGCCCAGAAGCGCGATCACACCGACATAGGTAAGGGGGTCGAATCTGGACGTGCCAAACAGCAGCGAGGTAAGGGCCTGGGTCGCTGCGAACGCTCCACCCAAGCCAATGGCAATGCCAATTGCCGTCAGCGTCATGCCCTGGCGCACAACAAGAGTCAGAATGCTTCCGCGTGTTGCTCCGAGCGCAGCGCGAATTCCAATTTCATGCATCCTCTCATTGACGCTGCCGGACAGGACACCATAAATTCCCAACGCCGCAAGCACCAACGCCGCGATTGCGAATACCTCAAACAAAACCAGCGCAAAGTGCCGTTGGGCAGCGGTGACCGCGAGCAATTCCTCCATTGTGGCGACCTGCACGATGGGTTGATCTTTGTCCACCGACCAAATGGCTTTTCGAACGGCCGGTGCAAGCGCCGCAGCATCACCTTGCGTGCGGACCACCAGCGCCATCGCGTCGTCCGCGTACCACGATTGCGCGGAGGTCATGTAAACGGCGTCCGGCTGGTTTTCGGCGAGCGATACCTGCTTCACATCACCCACCACTCCAACGACCGTGTACCAGGGATCATTCATCGGGCCCACGTGGACGCGCTTGCCGATGGCAGCCGCGCCTGGAAACTGCTTTTTGGCCAGCGATGCGCTGATCAGCAGGGCGCGCGGCGAGCCAGCAGTATCGTGCTCATCGAGCAGGCGGCCGCGCAGCAGGGGGATCCCCATGGCTTCGCAAAACCCGGGCGACGCGACGTAACGATAAACATTCTTCCCACCGTCAGGAGGGTCATTTTCAAAATGCGCGCCATAAACTCCAAACTGACCGTCGGTAAGCGGCAGCAGGCTGGTGAACGCCGCCGACTTGACGCCCGGCACTCCGCGCACGGCATCCAAAGCCTGCGCGAAGAAGCGAAGCTTAACTTTGTCTCCTGAACGGGACGCATCCAAATTGTCGAACTTATGGCCTGCGGTCTGCACTTGCAGGGTGAGCATGTGAGAGGGGTTGAATCCCGGACCGATCGAAAACAGCCGCACGAGGCTGTGCAGCAGCAATCCCGCGCTCGCCAAAAGGACAAGCGCAAGGCTGACCTCCGCAACCACCAGCGCGCGACGGGTCAGTTGATGACCACCCGCGGCTCGCCGCGAGGTTTGCTGGATCCCTCCTTGTAAGTCATGGCGGGAAACGTGCAGCGCCGGAATCAAACCGACGGCGATACCGATCACAGATGAAGTGGCCAGAGCGAATATAAGCGCAGAGTTGTTCACGGTAATGGCATCCACGCGCGGCAACCCCGACGGGCTGAGCGCCACGAGCGCTCGCACACCGTCCGCCGCCACCAGCACACCCAAAGCTCCGCCGATCCCTGCCAGCAGCAGACTTTCTGTAAGCAGTTGCCGGATCAAACGCGCTCGAGCCGCCCCCAAAGCCACTCGCAGCGAAATTTCGCCTTGTCTTTCAGCACCCCGGGCTAGAAGGAGGTTGGTGACATTCACGCAGGCGATCACCAGCAGCAGAAGAACCGCTCCCAACACGGCGAGCAGCGCGGGCTTGACTCCGCGCGTGACATCGCCCTGAAGCGAATCGACAATCAATCCATGCTTCAGCGCCGCCCAGGGCGCACGGGGAAATTCCGGCACGGGCATGCGCGCGATCAGGTTGAGGTCTCTCCGGGCCTCCTCAATGCTTGCGCCTGGCCGCAATCTTCCCACCATGCGCTGATGATGACCCCACTCAAAGGTCTCGAGGTCCGTCATGTGCCCGGGGTCGAGTTGCATGGTCGACCAGATTTCCGCCGAGGACGCGAGAACGTTCTCAAAGCCCTGGGGCATCACGCCAATTACCGTGTAGAGGTCGCCATCG
>JASIKV010000185.1 GCA_030049455.1 Terriglobia bacterium | reverse complement strand
GCTGATTTCCTCTTCGACCGCATTAATGTGAATTGCTCCAGGAGCCTGGACACGGGTTGCCTGGAAATGGCTTGCGACCTGGTTGCGGAAGAACTGCTGGAAGAAGCCGAAATCCTTCACAAGCTCGAACCGGTTTCGGACGGCGGGGCCTGATTTAGTCTTTCCACCCGAATCTCCCCACGACATCAGCCGCTCAGGCGTGAATTGCGTCCCGGCTACGGCTGTTTTTCCATCGTGACCCGGACGGTGGTCAGAGAGTCGCCGGACCTCAAATTCAGGGGCTGGGAATGCGGCTTATAACCCATCATCCGGTACTCAATTCGATGATTCCCTGGCTGGATTTTGAGGATGGAGGGTGTGCTTCCGTGGAATTCATCGTCGATGAGAATGTCCGCGCCCAGAGGGTCGGAGAAGCATTCAAGCGTAATGTACTCAAGGGGCTGACCCGGCGAAGGAGTGTGTGCTACGGGAGGCGCCTGGGCCGCTGCCTCCGGAGCCGCAGGTGCTGCGGTTGCAGGCGCAGCGACCGCAGGCGCCGGGGCAGGCGGCGTTTCGGGTTGAGTAGGGGCGGGCGGCGCTGCCACCGCAGCAGGAGCAGGGGATGCGACGGGGGCCGGCGGCTCGGGTTCCGGCTTAGGCGCTGCCACGGGCGCGGGTTGCGCGGGCGGTGCGGGCGCCCCTTCCGCGTCCAGATCCTGGTCCAAATAGGCGATGTATTCCGATCCCTTTTCGACCCCCAAATCTCCGCCCACCTGGGTATCTACCTTGATTTCGTCCTTCCCCGCATTGGTGGTCTTGCGCGGGCTGACTCGAAGTTTGACGATCTGTTGATTGGGCAGCCGCACTCCCTCAATGTCGAAGTTCAGCACTTTGCCTTTCTTAACTTCCTGCACCGCGCCCCAGGCAACTGACCCGGCGGGAATCACCGTCACGCCCTGTGAAACCAGGGGCAGAGAAACCTCCATATCCACGCGAGCCCCCACCGTGGCCTGCGAACTCAGCAGATCGGCCGTAAACCTCACCCGCAGCTGCGTCCCATCGGGAACGCGCAAGGTTTGCGCCTGCGCCATCACACACGCGCACGCCGCCAACCATCCCCACGCCTTTACGGCCTGCCTGATGTTCATAATTCTATCCTCCGCGTTGAATTGCGGTTGCCGGGAGCGCATTCCGGCTCCGGGCTTTCCCTTATTGCTTGATCAGAGTTGCCCGCACGGACGGGTGCGATTCCGGATCCACCACCATCATGCGCGTCCAGGTTCGGTAGCCCGCCATGCGAATTTCGATGGAGTGATGCCCCGGCGTCAGGCGCAAGGTCGATGGCGTGTTCCCCACCACGTTGCCGTCGATCACGATTTCCGCGGCGTCGGGAGTGCTGCTGAATTCCACCGAGGACGGTGCTGCCCCAATGTCCGCGGATAATGCCGCCGGAGCAGCGGGAGCCGCCGGCGCCGCCACGGGCGCGGGTGTGGAGGCAGCCGCCGGAGTCGGCACCGTCACGGGCGGCGGCGCGGCGATGGCATCGGGAGCATCGACGTTGAACGAGCCGTCAACGTACACCTCGTATTCCTTGCCCTTGTCGGCTCCTACCACGCGCGCAATCTGCCCGGGAATCACCGACTTTTCGTGGATCTCCTCATCATGCCCCTTCTTGGTCCTTTCCACGTGCGGACGCAAGGGAATCTCCTGATGGTCGACCGAACTCACGGTGGTGAATTGAAAGATCACCTCAGCGTTGCTGGCGCGGGGGTTGTAAGCGCCTTTCACGTCCAGGATCCTGCCGTGCGCCGTCGCCCCCTTGGCAATCGCAATGTGGCCGTTGATCATCACGTCCTCGGCCACGTCGAATTCGATATCGTCGCCCTTGCGCACATTGTCCGTAGTCAGAATGCTGCGAAGCTTGAGCTTTACGGTCTGCCCGTCGCGCACCGGCACGCGCGCGCCAAATCCCGGCAGAGCCACAAGCAAGAGCAAGCCCAGTGCGGCGGGCGGGAGGTTGAGCCATCGTCCCTGCGTGCGTGTTTTGACGGTCTTTTTCGCCGAATCCCGAGGCCAATCCATGGCCACCTCCCATGGTGACGGAAATCCGCCCGCGGAACATGCCGGGCTTGTCATCAGGTTGTGCGTTGCGTGCAATCGACGGACGAGCCTAGTGTCTCACTGAGCCGCGCGAGCGTCAAGATGCATGGCCGGGCGGCGCGGACTTTCGCGGCCGGCCTCGATCCCCTGGTCCAGGTTGAACTATGAAGGCGCGTCCGGGATGTTGATGAAGACAGAGGATCGTAAGGACATTGTCGTGGCCACGGCTTTTCCTGAGTCGAAATTGGGGCTAATCTTGGAAATGAGGTGTCCATGGACCCAACAGGCTTCCTAGCATTGACTCAAGTGGAGAAGGGCGGATTGTTTCGCGCGCTGCACGAACGTCCGGGCGCATTCATCATTCCCAATCCCTGGGATGCGGGGTCGGCGCGGCTGCTCGCTCACCTGGGATTTGAAGCTCTCGCCACCACCAGCATGGGAAGCGCATTTTCAGCGGGCGTTTGCGACACGAAGCTGGGCCGCGAGCGGAGTTTGGCTTCCGCCGCAGCCATCGTCGCCGCCACGAATCTGCCGGCCAGCGCGGACCTTGAGAACGGATTTGGAGACGCGCCCGAAACCGCCGCCGAGACCATCCGGCTTGCCGCCGCGGCAGGACTGGTGGGCGGCTCGATTGAAGATTCCACGGGGCAAAGCGAAAACCCCATATACAAAAAAGCGCATGCCGTGGATCGAATCCGCGCGGCAGTGGCGGCGGCTCGCGCCCTTCCCTTCACATTTACCCTCACGGCGCGCTGCGAGAATTACCTGCACGGCCGGCCGGATCTTCGAGACACCATTGAGCGCCTGCAGGCCTATCAGGAAGCGGGCGCCGACGTTCTCTACGCGCCGGGTCTGGCCACAAACGATGACATCCGCGCAGTCGTCAAGTCCGTCGATCGCCCGGTAAACGTCCTGATGGGACTGCAAGGCGTGCAAATGAGCCTTGCGGAGCTTGTTGCGCTGGGAGTGAAGCGCGTCAGTGTGGGCAGCGCTCTCTTCCGCGCCGCCCTGGGCGCATTCCTGCGCGCCGCGCGCGAAATGCGCGAACGCGGGACATTCACATTCGCCGCTGAGGCCGCGCGCCCGGCGGAGATCACCGCCATCTTCAAGCCGGCTTGATCTCTTGGAATTGCGGTTTGCGCCCGGCTGCCGCGCGCTGAGGAAAGGTGAGGCGCAATTATCATGAGGGTCGATGGAAGCGGCGGCAGGGATTCCGGCAGAAGCAATTGCCTCTATCGCAGCAAGTAGGCGCCCAGCACGGCTCGGCAACGGTCTCTGAAGGGTTCAATCGGCGCGTCAGCAGGCCCTAGGAGCCACTGCAGGCAATAACCGTCAACCAGCGCCCGAATCGTGGCTGCCGCATCCTGGGG
>JASIKV010000184.1 GCA_030049455.1 Terriglobia bacterium | reverse complement strand
GTGAGCAACGGCGTCCAGGCATTTCGCGAACCGGTGGTAAAGTCCGCCCAGCGCGCTCTGACCTCAATTATTGCCATCCTGATCGTCATGCTGGCGGGGATTGCCTATTTGGTTCGCGCCTACCATATCGGGGCGACCGACCCGGGGCAGCCCGGATACCAGAGCGTGCTCTCCCTGCTCACGCTGGCCGTAATCGGGCCCGGAGCTTTCTACTACATCACCATGGGTTCAGTGCTTCTGGTGCTGGCGCTCTCTGCGAACACTGCATTTGCTGATTTTCCGCGCCTCTGCCGCGCTGTGGCGGAGGACCGCTTCCTTCCCCACGGCTTCGTCACGCGGGGAAGGCGGCTGGTTTACTCGCAGGGAATCTGGGTGCTGGCCCTCCTGTGCGGCGGGCTGCTGATTCTGTTTGGCGGGGTAACCGACCGGCTGATTCCGCTCTACGCAGTCGGAGCATTTCTGGCCTTCACTCTGTCACAAGCCGGCATGGTGGCGCACTGGATTCGCAAGGGCGGCAAGGGATCGCGCCGCAGCATCTTTGTAAATGGGCTCGGCGCATTCGCCACGGCCACCACCGTCATCGTGGTTGCTGTCGCCAAATTCATGGACGGCGCCTGGCTGACCGTGTTACTGATTCCTTCGCTGATGCTGATCATGATCGAGGTTCGCAAACACTATCACCTGGTGGAAGCGGAGCTTGCGCAGGACCCGCCGTTGGATTTGGGCAACTTGCAGCGTCCGCTGGTGGTTGTTCCAATTCTTGGCTGGAACCGCGTAGCCCAGAAAGCCCTGCGCTTCGCCCTGACGGTTTCAAGCGACGTGGAAGTAGTGCACGTGGCCTGCGAAGAAGACAAGGAGAACGTTCACAAAACCTGGAATCGCTATATCCCCGCGCCAACCAACTCCAATGACCACCCGCCGCCGCGCCTGGTGGTCCTGTCATCGCCTTACCGCTTCGTGCTGACTCCCATCGTGGAGCACATTTTGAACCTGGAAAAGCGCAACCCGGAGCGCCAGGTGGCCGTGCTGATTCCTGAGCTCGTCGAGAATCACTGGTACCACTACTTCCTGCACAATCAACGGGCCGAATTGCTCCGCGCGCGGCTGATGGCCAAAGGGAGCCAGAAGATGATCCTCATCAATGTCCCCTGGCACATTACGGTTTGAGTGGATCCGGGAGGCCATGGCGGATTGGGGGCGGGACTTTGGAGGTGCAAACATGACCGTCCTTCATAGCTTTCTCTTTCGCACCGGCGCGCGGAGGTTCGTGCCTTTCCTCGCGCTGGCGTTCCTGGCGTGTGGCAGCGTCCACGGTCAGGTTCCCGAATATTCCGGCGCAGATCCACTTGCCTCAACCCCGGCCAAGGAAACAGCGGTTCTGGCAGGCGGATGCTTCTGGGGTGTGGATGCGGTCTTCAAGCACGTG
Source organism: Terriglobia bacterium (assembly GCA_030049455.1). Lineage (GTDB taxonomy): Bacteria > Acidobacteriota > Terriglobia > UBA7540 > UBA7540 > Bog-366. The sequence continues at coordinate 1,431 of JASIKV010000184.1, read as the reverse complement.
CGGGGCGTGAAGGAGGTGTCTTCGGGTTACTCCGGCGGCGAGGCCTCAACGGCGCAATACGAAACGGTCAGCACCGGGCGCACCGGCCATGCCGAATCGGTGAAGGTCGTCTTCGATCCCTCGAAAGTCACTTACGCTCAATTGCTTCGTGTCTTCTTCTCGGTTGCCACCGATCCGACGCAATTGAACCGCCAGGGGCCGGACGTGGGGACGCAATACCGTTCTGTAATCTTTTATGGGGACGATGCGCAGAAGGAGATCGCGCAGAATTACATCGCCCAACTGGACAAGGCCGGAATCTATCGCCACCCTATCGTTACGCAAGTCGTACCGCTCCAGCATTTCTACGAAGCGGAGTATTACCACCAGGATTATCTGGCACACAACACCGACAATCCCTACATCATTTACAACGATTTGCCCAAACTGCGGGCGCTGAAGAAGGAATTCCCGGAGCTCTACAGACCTTAGACCCTTGGAGTGCGGGAGCAGCAGCTCCCGCACTCCAAGATCGTGTCACTTATGCCCTGCGTTGGCGGCGAGGGTCGTTCCATGCTGAATAAAGCCGGCGATAGGACTCCCTCCGTCGCGAACGATCACGTACTCATCGGGCGTGAGATTCGCCATTTGGGTTTTCACCATGCTGAGCGGGGAATTGCCGGCGAAAATCAGCGCCATGTGCGCGCCGTCGAGTGGGTTCTGCGAAGCCAGAATTAATCCCTCGCGTTCGGAGGCGTGCACGACGCCGTCGATCGTGAACGCCGCTGCGTCGTACTTGAGCCCGAGCTTCTCTGACCATCGCGCCAGCGCGGAATTCGCCTCCGGGCGGCCCACAAAGACCACATCGCGGTGGTGCAGCAAATCGTCCGTGGCTTCGAAATCTTTGTAGATGGGAATCTGACTCTCGTAGCGATCCAGAAAGCGGCTCTGCAACTGCTCGGCGGCGTAGCGGTTGGCCCCGGCCTCGCGCAATGTTCCGTAGACAATCACCGCGGAGGCCAGTCGGCGGTTGATTTCGTTGGTGAGATAGGCCGGACCATCGGGCGGATCGATGGGATCTTCGCCCACGCCTGCCATGGCCAGGAATGACTTCACCGTAACGGGCTTCGTGGCATTCTGGTCGAAATAGTCGTCCATCAGCTTGAAGAACCGGTCGTCACCCATCTTGTGCCGCAGCGCGTCGAGGAAGAGCACGCCCTTGGTCTGCTCGCGCCGGAAGTGATTGGCCGGGGTATCCGGATTCAACTCGAAGCCGCGCCAGAGCGCCTGCTCGGCCTTCAACTCCTCCTCCGGGTCTTTGGACGCGAGCACGTACCGGTAAACGGTCGAGCCCGCCACAAACCAATCGTCGGCGTCGGAAGCGGGCAGGATCCAGCCTTTCCATAGGCGCTTCTCATAAGAAGGCGGATCGGGATCCTCCGCCACCTTGCG
>JASIKV010000183.1 GCA_030049455.1 Terriglobia bacterium | reverse complement strand
ATTCCAACGGGCCCACAGCCTTCGTTGACGTTCGGAAACGTCATGCATCAGTGCGCGCGCCGCTATTTCGAACTCCGGCGGCAGGGACCGGTGACGTTTGAACAAATTCAATCGCACTTTGAGCAAAGCTGGAGGGACGCCGGGTTCGAGGATGATTACCAGGAGCAGGCCTACAAAAAGGCGGGGCTGGAACAATTGCGCGCGTTTGTAAGCCGGCATGAAACTGTGCCGACGCTCCCCATTGCCGCTGAGGCGCACTTCGCTCTGGATTTGGGCGACGTGCTCATGGAAGGGCGCATTGATCAGATCAACCCTTTCAGGGAAAACTCCGTGGAATTGGTGGATTACAAAACCGGCCGCCCGCCTTCGCAGAAGGATGCCGACAAGAGCCTTCAGCTTTCCATCTACGCATTGGCTGCGCGCGACCAGATGCACCTGAACCCGGCGATGCTTACGTTCTACAGCCTGACGAATAACGAACCTGTGCGCACCGTGCGCACGCCCCGCGACTTGGAATCAGCCGTCAAAGAGATACGCGAAGTCGCCGCGCAGATCCGCGGGAATATATTTCCGCCCAAGCCGGGCTTTGTGTGCAAGTATTGCGATTACGTGCCCATCTGCCCGGCGCATGAAGAAGCCTTTTGATTTTCGCTTGGCGACGCGACGCGAGTTGCGGGCTGGAGCAAGGTTTGCGGTGCTTTTTATGATCTTCGTCCTGCTGGTCATTCTGGGAGCGGCGTTGGGCGGCGTGGTCGGCTGGCTGCTGGCTGCGGCACGCACGCGCGACGAGCTTCAGCAACAGATTCGAAATGAAAGCGAGCAGAAGGTCAAAGCGCAGGCGGAGCTTGCAAGCGCGCGCGGAGCCACTGCGGATTCCTCGCAACTGCACCAGCGGCTGGAGGCCGAGGTCGGGCTGCGAGCGGAGGCAGAAACTAAATGGCGCGAGTCCCAGGCAAACCTCGAGGAGCAGAAAAAGCTGCTGGAGGAGGCCAGAAAAACCCTCACGGAGACTTTTCAGGCGCTTTCCGCCGAAGCGCTCAAAAGCAATAACCAGGCTTTTATTGCCCTCGCGCAAAGTCAGTTTGCGACCTTGCAGGCGCAGGCCAAGGGGGATCTGGAAACTCGCCAGAAGGCCATCGACGGCATCATCAATCCACTCAAGGAATCTCTGGGGCGATACGAGCTGCAGATTCTGGAAATGGAGAAGGCCAGGCAAAATGCCTACGGCGCCCTGAACGAACAGTTGCGGAGTCTTGCGGAGGCCAATCAGCGCCTGGAGGATGAAACCAGGCATCTGGCCAGCGCCTTGAGCTCACCCCTGAAAGCTCGCGGACGCTGGGGTGAATTGACCTTGCGCCGGGTCGCGGAGCTGGCCGGAATGTCGGAGCATTGCGACTTTACCGAGCAGGAAACCATCACCACCGAGTCGGGGCGCCAGCGGCCCGACATGATCGTCAATCTCCCCGGCAACCGCCGCATCGCCGTTGACGCCAAGGTTCCGCTCCAGGCTTTCCTCGATGCGATTGATCCGGAAAAATCAGAGGAAGAAAAAGCCAGGGCGCTTGCGGCGCACAGCGAGTTGGTCAGGGGGCACATGAACCAGCTTGCGGAGCGGAAGTATTGGGAACAGGTCGGTCCCGAGCTGGAATTGGTGGTTTTGTTTCTGCCCGGTGAATCGTTTTTCAGCGCGGCGCTGGAACAGGACCGGCAACTGATCGACGACGGAATGCAGAAGAAGGTTGTGCTGGCCACGCCCACCACGCTCATCGCGCTGTTGCGCTCAGCGGCATACCTGTGGCAGCAGGAGAAAGTTACGCAGAACGCGAAAGTGATCAGCGACCTCGGCAAGCAGCTCTACGACCGCATCGGTACCCTGCTGGAGCATTTTGAGGAAGTGGGAAGATCGCTGAGCGGCGCGGTAAAGTCCTACAACAAAGCCGCGGGCTCCCTGGAGTCGCGACTGCTGGTCGCGGCACGGAAGTTCAAGGAACTTGGCGCGGCGGCGGGAGAAGAGATTCCGCAGCTCGAACCCCTGGAAGAGACCCATCGTGCCCTGGTCGCGCCGGAGAAGGAACTGCAACAGGAGAATTCGGAAGCGGAACGCGGGGGCCTGGAATCAAAGTAGAAAATCTGCGCATGCCTGCAATGCCGATCATTAACAAATCCATTTGAGTTTCAGCTTTTGAATTCGCCCCAAAAAACTTCGGGGGTGCATCGCTGCACCCCCGGAAGTCCTGTTCAACTCTTTAAAAGAGGCTTACCTCTTTTTCTTGGCTTTCTTCTTCGCTGCCATTCTATTCTCCTCCGAGCTTCTTAGATTTTCGCGCCAGAGTGACTGGCGGAGCGCGTCTTCAATCATCATGTATAGAGTCACCGAATTATCTTGTCAAGAGGAAAGTGATCGATGTCGATGAAAAAAGTGAACCCGAAGAATGAATGAAGGTGGTCTGGAAGAAGAAGACGCAGCTTGCTGAAGCGCTCAAAATGATTCAATGCGGGGAAAGCCGCGCGCCCGCAAGGTTCCGCGGCCCTGGAATTCGAATTGGGGTAAACTGATTTGCGTGAGGATTGATTCATTCGGCATTTTGCGCGATATTCGCAGCCTTGAATTATCTTCCGGTCGAAAATCCTGATTCCCTCCCGAGGGCAACCATGCATCCTGCGGACGCATCTCCTCCCCATCAGCATAAAACGATGCGCAAAGTCTTCTCCCTCACTTGCATTCTCCTCGTAGCAGCCGCCATGACCGGCGCGCAAGATCAGTCCCAGGCCCCTGCCACGGGCGGTACGTTGAAAATCACAACTGAAGTCGTAAACGTTTATGCGGTGGTCAGGCAGAAGAGCGGCAGGCTGATCCCCGATTTGAACAAAGAAGACTTCACCCTCGAGGAAGACGGTCAGCAGCAGGAAATCAAATACTTCTCGCGTGAAACCGACACGCCCTTGACCATGGGAATCCTGGTTGACACCAGCCCCAGCCAGGGACGCGTGCTGGATGTGGAGAAGAGCGAGGCGGAAGCGTTCCTCGAGCAAATCATGCGGCCCAAGGATTTGACCTTCGTCATGCACTTTGACGTGGACGTTGAGTTGGACCAGGACTTCACCGCGGACCAACGGATGCTCGACAAAGCCATCGACAGCGCTGAAATCAACGGAGGCGGCGTGCGCACCACCGGCACATTTCCGTCGGGCGACGCGGGGGGGGCAACGCACCTTTACGACGCGGTCTACCTGGCGTCGCGCGATGAGCTGAAGAACGAAGTGGGCCGCAAGGTCATCATCCTGCTGACGGACGGCGAGGACCAGGGAAGCAAAGTGACGATTGAAAGGGCGCTGGAAGCCGCGCAGAAATCGGACGTCATCATCTATTCCATCGACATCAGCGATCGGGCGTTTTACTACCGGCAGGGGGTAGGGTATGGCGGCGAATCGGTGTTGCGAAAGCTTTCCGAAGACACCGGCGGCCGGGTGATTCGCGCAAACAACGCCCGCGATACGGCCGATGCTTTTCAGCAGATTGGACGCGAACTCCGCACGCAGTATCTCCTGGGGTACACACCCACCAACTCCAAACACGACGGAACGTTCCGCAAGATTGAAGTTAAGGTTCGCCAGGGGAACGCCAAGGTCGACGCGCGGCGGGGGTATTACGCGCCCTCAAGTTAAGCGTGGACTATTGATTGGGTGCGAAGTAACCCGTTTTGGCGCGAACGGTCAGGGTTTTGTCGTTGGGTACAACGGAAATTGCGCGATAGGTCCCGTCGTGCGCAATATTCGTGGAAACGTAGTCAATCAGAAACTGCGTCCGCAGGTCGCGCCCGATCGCTCGAAAATCCTCCGCCAAATCGCTCGCCTGGAATGGGAAAAACACCTTCCCGCCGGTTTCGTGCGCCAGGCGGGCAAGCACCTTGTCACCACGCTCCTCGACGCCGCTGCGATTCGTGCTGATCGCGAAGATTGTCACTCCCGCTCTCTGCGCCATGGCGAGGGCCTCCTCGCGCGTGTGCTCGCTGTGGTTGTCCTCACCATCGCTGATCAGGATCATGACTTTGCGCAAGTAAGGCTCCGGCGGCGGGAAGAAGTAGAGCTTGTCGCGGCAGGCCAGAAAGATCGCGTCAAAGAGACTGGTAACCCCTCCCGGCTGCAGACTGTTGATTGCGTTCGAAAGCTTCTGGACATCGTCGGTATAATCCTGGGTAATCACGGGAGCCACGTCAAAGCCCAGAACAAAAGCCCGGTCTTTCCCCCTGCGAATGGTGTCGGTAAGAAAATCGATGGCCGCCTGCTGTTCAAAGCGGAAGCGGTCGCGAATGCTGTTGCTCGTATCGATCAGCAGGCCGATGCGCATGGCAAGGTCGGTTTCACGGCTGAAATAGGTGATGGCTTGCGGCCTGCCGTCTTCAAAGAGGTTGAAATCATCCTTGGTCATCATGATGACCAGGCGGCCCTTCTTGTCGGTCACCGTCAGCGGGACATCGACGTAGTAGACCGGGACTTT
>JASIKV010000182.1 GCA_030049455.1 Terriglobia bacterium | reverse complement strand
CACACGCGGGAACGCGCTGCAAAATTCTCGCGGTGGGCTGATTCACGCGGCCCCGAAGGCGGTGGGGTTGTGTCACTGCTCGGTCGATGTGTGCCTGGCGACAAGCCGGATCCTGATTCAAATATATCCGCGTTCGCGCTGACGTTGCTTGATTCGCCGCCTATGCCCGTATCGCTCGCGCGCAGTCTCCGCTGCGCGTGGCAGGAAAGGCGTGCCGGGAAGCAGTCGGGCGACGAAACACCGCTGCCCATCGTAGACATGCGGCCGTGGTACCGCAATCTGCCGGAGCAGATTCGCACCTTGCTGGCCGCGCCTGGGACAGCCCCCCTAATGTTCACGTCGCAACCCGTGGCCGTGCCCGACATCTGGCGCGACTTTCCCCAGAACCCTTATTCCTGGGCAAACTCGATGCTCGTCCATCTGCTCCTGCTTACTGCCTTGTTGCTTCCATTCGCGATAGGGCCGGTATTACGTACTGTTCCCTTGCCGAAGCCTCCGTTCGTGCTTACCCCTCTGGTATTCAGGGCACCGCAGCTAAAGGGTCAAGCTGACCAGGCGCACGGAGGAGGGAGCGGCGGAGTAAGGGCGCCGCTGCCCGCTTCGCGCGGGGCTCTTCCCCGCTTCTCGCACACACAATTCACTCCACCTTCAGTTTCGATTCCCGACGTGAAACCGACATTGGCCATGACTCCGACGGTGATTGGGCCGCCCGAGCTTCAGCTTCCGGCGATGAATCTGGACATACCGTGGGGCGACCCCCAGGGCGTGCTCGGCCCACCGTCCGGCGGCCCGGGAACGAAAGGTGGCATTGGTGACAAAGAGGGCACCGGGGTTGGGCACGGTCGAGGCCCGGGAGCCGGCGACGGTACCGACGGCGGGTGCTGCGACGGTGCGTTTGTCCCGGGATTCGGCAGCGGAGTCAGCGATCCTGTGCCGATTTATGCGCCTGATCCTCCTTACTCTGAAGACGCGCGCAAGGCGAAATTCCAGGGAACCGTGCTGCTGTGGATCGTTGTGGACGCGCAGGGCAATGTGCGAAACGTTCGCGTGGTGAAGCCCCTGGGAATGGGCCTGGATGAAGAGGCGCGAAAAACCGTGAGCACATGGAAATTCAAGCCCTCTCTGCGCCAGGGAGTTCCCGTGCCCGTGCAGGTCGATGTGGAAGTCACCTTCCGATTGTTTTAATTGGGCCGAAGGCCGGTGAAGGCGGGCGGTCGAACTGTAGCGCGGCTGTCCCCAGCCGCGGTTGGTTCGCGCCTGGGGCTACCCGCAGGAAGCCGCGGGTGAGGACACCCGCGCTACAAACAGCTACGCCGGCGCTACCTCCGTGTATTCGAGGGTCAGGAGGGCCTTGCACGCCGCGCAAACGAATTGCGGCGGCGGGCCGGCGTTGCTGATGGCAAATACCCTCGGCTCGTGGCAGCGCGCGCAGGGCGCCGTGGGCGCGCTCGGATCGGGGTCCGGCGGGATCTCGAAATTTTCCGTAACCTCTCCCACCCGCGTTGTCTCCAATTCAAAAGTCGTGTAGCAGTTGTTGCAGACGTGGTTGTAGCAGCACTCCGGTTTGCAGGAATAGAGCACATCTGCTGAGCCGCATTGCGGGCAGGCGGCGGAAATCGGCGCGAGCGTCATAGCGAGTCCAGCATGGCGCAGCGTTGCAAGCGTGTCAAGAACGCCGCCAGTTGTAGCGCGGGTGTCCCCACCCGCGCCTTATCCTCGATCGCAAACGCGGGTGGGGACACCCGCGCTACAGACCCACCAACTCCCACCTGCCACCCTTTTCCTCTTGTCACATCTTCACCGAAGCCTGAAAATACGCCCAGATGAGCTCCCTGTGCACTTACTGGACATTTTCCCGTCCCTTCACGCTCGTTCCCCCCATGACCGGAATTTTTTCCGGCGCGCTGTTGGGCTACGGCGCCACGCGCGTGCCTTTCAACGTCGTCCATGTGGGACTTGCCGTGCTCGCCGCGGGCGTTCTGAACGCTGCTTCCAACGGGCTGAACCAGATTTGCGACCTCACCAACGACCGCATCAACAAACCGCACCGGCCACTTCCCTCCGGCGACCTCACCATTCGCCAAGGGTGGATGTTCACCGCCGCCACCTACGTGCTGGCGCTGGCGATGGTTTGGGCGGTGAATCTACAAACCTTCGTGATTTATGTAATTGCGGCGGCTTCCACTTTTGCGTATTCCGCCCCGCCGGTGCGCTTGAAGCGGCATCCTGTCGGCTCAAATCTGATCATTGCGCTGATTCGCGGCTGCCTGCTGAAAGTTGCAGGCTGGGCCGCCGTCGCCACGGTGTTGAGCTCCCTCGAGCCGTGGTACATCGGTTCCATCTACCTGGTCTTTCTGCTGGGCGCGACCACCACCAAGGACTTCGCCGACATCGAAGGCGACCGCGCGGCGGGCTGCATCACCCTGCCGGTAAAGTTCGGCGCCACGTGGAGCGCGCGCGCCATCACGCCCTCGTTCATTCTGCCCTGGCTGATGCTGCCGCTGGGCCTTGCGCTGCACTTGCTCAGCGGGAATCCCGCGGCCATTCTGGTGCTGAGCGTCATCATGCTCATTTGGGGCGGATACGTCGCGTACCTGATTAACAAGGACCCGCATCGCCTCGTGACCGAGGGCGAAAACCATCCCTCCTGGCGTCACATGTACATGATGATGATGGTTGGCCATTTGGGCCTAGCGGGGGCATACTTGATTCGATAAGGCCATGCTTCTCCTCACGGGCGCGACAGGCTACCTCGGCTCGGGAATCGCGCGCGAACTGATCGCGCGGGGCGAACGGTTCCGCGTGCTGGCGCGTGAAGCGAGCCGGCTGGACTTCAATCCTGCGGTCACACCGTGCGAAGTCATCATTGGCGATTTGTGCGATCGCGACGCCCTGCGCCGCGCACTCCAGGGAATCGACGCGGTGATTCACACCGCCGCGCTTGTCAAGATGTGGGTGCGGGATGCGCGCGAATTCACTCGCGTGAACGTTGAGGGTTTGAAGGGGCTGCTTGAAACCGCTGAGCAAGCGGGTGTGAAGAAAGTCGTCTACACGTCTTCGTTCATCGCGCTCGGTCCCTCGGCGGATGTGAACGCGGCCGAAGGGTTGAGACACGGTGGTCCCTTTTCCGACGCCTATGAGGAATCGAAAGCGCGCTCGCTTGAGTGGCTGCGCGCTGAGGCGCAGCGCCGATTCCCTGTGGTCATCACATTTCCCGGGGTCATCTACGGCCCGGGACCAAGGACCGAAGGGAACCTGGTGGGAGGAATGATCGACCAGTATCTCGCCGGAAAGTTTCCGGGCTTGCTGGGCACGGGCGAGCAGCGTTGGAGCTTCGCGTTTCTGCCGGAAGTTGCAAAAGCGCACCTGGCGGCGCTCGAAAATGGCAAGCCGGGGGAAGAATACCTGCTGGCCGGCGATAATCGCTCGCTGAACGATTTCTTCCGCCTGCTTGCGGACCTGACCAGGGTGCGAAACAAGGTGCGGCATCTTTCCTTCGCGTTGGGGAAGTTTGCCGGACGTATGGAATTGGCGCGCGCCCGCTGGTCCCGGCACACGCCGCAGCTTACCCCCGGCGTGGTGGAGATTTTCAGGCACGACTGGGTGTATTCCAGCGCCAAGGCGGTTCGCGACCTGGGATACCGAGTTACGCCGCTCGAAGAAGGTTTGCAGAACACGCTCAAGGAAATGACGCCACCCGCGATCTCGGAATGAGCGGGTACTGGCTTACAGAATAGGCGTTCTTATTAGTGCGGGGATGGAAAGGCGGGGCTTCAGCCGCGCCCTTCCAGGGTTTATGGCGCAAATCAGCACAACCGTTGCACCGCCGCGCGCGCCGCTGCTCTCTACGCGCAAGATCGTGCACATGTCCATGCTGATCTTCGCCTTCCTTCTGCCTTCTCTCACCTGGCAGCAAGCCGCGGGATGCGCGCTGCTGGCGCTGCTTTTCAATGTAATTGTTCTGCCGCGCATGGGCGCAGATCTGAGCAAGAGCCCGGCCGGCGCGGCGGATGCGGGCGTGTGGACCGGCATCATTATTTATCCCGTCTCCGTCCTGACGCTGATCCTTTTCTATCGCCACGAAATGTTCATTGCTGCCGCCGCCTGGGCCATCATGGCTCTCGGCGACGGGATCGCGAGCGTCGCGGGCGGGGCGTTGCGCGGGCCCTCGCTCCCCTGGAATCGCGCCAAGACGGTTTCCGGCTTTCTGGCATTCATGATCGCGGGTAGCGCGGGCGCTTACGTATTGATGCGCTGGGTGGGACCCGCCGTCGATCCCGAAATCGCACTGAGAATTTGCGTGGCCGGCGCGATGGCCGGCGCGATTGTCGAATCCTTCCCGATTCGCCTCGACGACAACGCCACGGTTCCGCTCGTATCCGGCGCGTGCATGTTCTGCCTGTATCTGGTGGAGCGCAGCGCGCTGGCGAGCAACTTGCCGTTTCTCGGGCGCCGCATCGTTTTGGCCCTGGCCGTGAATTTTGTGCTGGCGGCGCTGGCCTTGGGGCTCAAGATGGTGAGCGCCTCCGGCGCCGCAGGCGGATTCCTGCTGGGCGTGGCGGTTTATCTCGGCTGGGGATACAAGAGTTTCCTGCTGATGCTTGCTTTTTTCGTGATCGGCTCCGTGACCACACGCCTCGGTTATGCGCGCAAGGCCGCTCGCGGCGTGGCGGAAGGGCGCGGCGGCGCGCGAAGCTGGCGCGAGGCCGCAGCCAACTGCCTGGCCGGCGCCTTCTTTTCGCTACTGGTTATTACCACGCATCATGAGCGCGCTTTCCTGATGGCCCTGATCGCGGCGTTTGCGGAAGCCACGGGCGACACGGTCTCAAGCGAAATCGGCAAGTGGATTTCCGACCGCGCTTATCTCATCACCACGTTCCAGCCTGTGCCCGCCGGTGAGAATGGCGGCGTGAGCATCGGTGGAAGCGCGGCCGGAGCGCTGGCCTCCGCGCTGATCGTGGCCCTGGCATTCGCACTTGGCCTGTGCGGACGGGCGGGCGTAATCATCACGCTCGCCGCCGCCGTGGCCGGAAACTTGCTCGACAGCATCCTGGGCGCGACGCTCGAACGGCGTGGCCTCGTCACCAACGGCATCATCAATTTCGCCGGCACAAGTTTCGCCGGCGGCCTCGCCCTGGCGATTGCCCTGCACATGGGTTTTTGATTTCCCCGCGCGCATTCCCAGAATCCCGTTTACAATTTTCGCGCCCGGACGCTAGAATGAATTGAAAGTTTGTGCGCGGACGGGGCGCATACTTTCAGGCAATCCATGGCTGAGATTCTGGCGATCTATCCCGGGTCATTCGATCCGATTACGAACGGCCATCTGGATTTGGTGGAGCGGGGCAGCAAACTTTTCCACCGGCTGATCGTCGCGGTGTTGACGAACCTTGAAAAGAGCCCGCTTTTCAGCGTAAGCGAGCGCGTGGAAATGCTTCGCGAGTCGACTCGCAGCATCCCGAACGTATCGGTCGATACCTTCAGCGGATTGCTGGTGGATTACGCGCGGCAGAAGAAGGCTCAGGTGCTGCTGCGGGGAATCCGCGCATTTACCGATTACGAATACGAGCTGCAAATGGCCCTGATGAACCGCAAACTCGCGCCCGATCTGGAAACGGTGTTCCTGATGCCCGCCCTCTCCTACACCTACGTCAGCTCGCGGCTGGTGCGGGAGATTTTTCAGCACGGCGGATCGGTCACGGGGTTGGTTCCGGCTATGGTGGAGGAGCGCCTGCGGCAGAAGGTTTTGCAGGAAAAATCTTAAGCCGAAGTGGCGGTAAGAGCTGGCGGCTCTCGAAGCACGACTTCCTAGCCCGGTGCGTGCGCCGAAGAGACCCCTCACCCGCCTCGCCCCGGCTGATGAGAACGCCGGTTGCGAGCCACCCTCTCCCCATGGGAAAGGGAAAATAATTGTTTTCCTTCTCCCTTGGGGAGAAGGTGTTCCGCAAGGCGGGACGGATAAGGGGTCTCTTCCGGGGCTTTCAGGGACTGGGTGTACCAAAGCCCCCAGACATTGCGGGCGGGACGACTACTCCCAATGTAGGGGCAATCGCTGTCCGGCCCTACGAACAGGAATCCTAAATGCAATTTTCAGAACGAATCTCGCGTATAACCGTTTCCTCAACCGCCGCAGTTGTGGCGAAGGCGGAGAAGTTGCGCGCCGCGGGCGCCAATCTGGTGGACTTCGGCGCGGGCGAACCCGACTTTCCCACGCCCGAGCACATCAAGCAGGCGGCGGTACGCGCCCTAAGTGAAAACTTCACCAAATACACGCCCACCGGCGGCACGCGCGAGCTGAAGGAAGCGATTGTCGATCGCCACGCCAAGGATTTCGGCTCGCACTACTCTGTCGAGGAGTGCCTGGTGACGGTGGGCGGCAAGCAGGCCATTTTTGAAGCCATCGTGGCCACCCTCAATCACGGCGAGGAAGTGATTCTCCCCGTCCCCTACTGGGTTTCGTATCTCGACATCATCCACTACGCGGGGGGCAGGGCGATTCTTCTGGAAACGCGCGAGGAGGAGAATTTCGCCGTTCGCGCTGA
>JASIKV010000181.1 GCA_030049455.1 Terriglobia bacterium | reverse complement strand
CGATTTCCTTCAGGTACTTCGCCTGGTGATCGCCGAAGTGCTGCTCCTCCGGCAGGCGCACGGGAATGTTGCCGCCGTCTTCGACCTCATGCCCCAGATTCTTGAGGGCCTGATGCAGCCCGGCCGCGCGCACGGCCGAGGGACCCATGTCCACGCCGCGGCGCTCCTGGCCGAGGTCCAAGGGCACTCCGAGGATTTTGATTTTCAGCATAAGATTAGACCGCTCCATTAATGAAGCGCTTGATCCCGTTTTTCAGCGCGACTACGTTGAAGTTGATGAGCAATGCAATCTTACTGCCCGAAAGACGCAAGTAAGACAGTGTCTGGGCTTCATGTACCGGTGCGAGGGCCTCAACCGATTTGATCTCGACTACAATTAACCGTTCCACGAGCATGTCCATGCGATAACCACATTCAAGCTTGACCTCTTCATAGACCAGGGGCACCGCCTTTTGCAGTTCGACTTCCATTCCGGCTTTTTTCAGTCGATATGCCAGGCATGCTTCGTATGCGGACTCAAGTAGGCCGGGGCCGAGCTTGCGATGAACTTCGATCGCCTCGCCGATGATCTTCTCCGTGATCTTGTTTAATCTTTCGAGTTCGGTCATGTGAAAAGACGGGTTTCGCACAGAGTTCACGGAGCAAGGGAATGAGAGATCACGGAGAAAAGCATGGCTTTCTTTCTCTGTGTCCTCTGTGCCGCGCTCACTGGAGAAGTTAGCACCAAACATCTCCGTGCCCTCTGTGAGAAACGCCTTTCAGCCCTCCACGAAAAACTCTCAAGGCTTCAGCCGGTACAGCATGCGCGGAAACGGGATCGTCTCGCGCACGTGTTCGAGGCCGCAGATCCACGCCACGACGCGCTCGATTCCCATGCCGAAACCCGAGTGCGGCACGCTGCCGTAGCGCCGCAGGTCGAGATACCACTCAAAGGCCTCGCGTGGCAGCTTCTCCACCTGGATGCGCTGCTCGAGAAGCGCCAAGTCCGCCATGCGCTCGCCGCCGCCGATGATCTCGCCGTAACCTTCCGGCGCGAGAACGTCCACGCACAGCGCCACCTCGGGCCGCGCGGGATCGGGCGCCATGTAGAAGGCCTTCACCTGGCTCGGGTAGCGGTGCACGATGAGCGGTTTTTCGAGGTTCTCGGAGAGCAGCGTCTCATCCGTGCCGCCGAAATCCCCGCCCCACTTGATCTCGCTCCCCTTGCTTTGCAGAATCTTCACCGCCTCGTCGTAACTCAGGCGCGGGAAAGGCGTCTGAATCTTCTCCAGCTTGTCGATTTTACGCTCCAGGATTTGAAGCTCCGGCCGTCGCTTTTCCAGCACTCGCGCCACGACGGAAGCGATGAGCTCTTCGCCCAGGGCCATGATGTCCTCAAGGTGCGCGAAGGCCACCTCCGGCTCAACCATCCAGAATTCCGTCAGGTGGCGGCGGGTCTTGGATTTCTCGGCGCGAAACGTCGGCCCGAAGCAATAGGTCTTGCCCACGGCCATCGCTGCGGCTTCGTTGTAAAGCTGCCCGGACTGGGTCAGGTACGCTTTGTCGTCAAAGTAGCCGACCTCGAAAAGCGTGGTGGTGCCCTCGCAGGCTGCAGGCGTAAAGATAGGGGTATCGACCAGAGTGAAGCCGCGATCGTCGAAGAAGTCGCGCACCGCCTTGATAATTTCATGCCGCACACCGAGGATGGCGCGCTGGCGCGTGGAGCGCAGCCACAGGTGGCGATGGTCCATCAGGAATTCGACGCCGTGCTCTTTGGGAGTAATGGGGTAGGGGGCTTCGGGAGGGATTCGCTGCTCCACCTGCACGTTCACGACGTCCAGCTCAAATCCACCCGGCGCGCGCGCGTCGGCCCGCACCTTGCCGGCGACGCGCACGGAGGACTCCTGCGTAAGGCCGCGCACCGCTTCGAAGACTTCAGGCGGCACCGCCTTCTTCACCACCACGCCCTGAATGATTCCCGTGCCATCGCGAAAGAGCGGAAACAGCAGCTTGCCGCTCTCGCGCAGATTGTAGAGCCAGCCTTGCAGGACCACTTCCTGTCCGTCGTGTGCGGAGACGTTGCGGATTTCAACGACCGGGGGCAAGTGTTCATCCCTCCTGAGGCATGGATTCCATGCGGTCCAGCACTTCCGCCAGGCGCGCCAGGCTGGTGATCTCCGGCCCGTAATCGCGGATTTCAAAGAGCACCGGGAATTGCCCCTTGCCCTGGCGAAGATCGCGAACCGCCTCGGTCCATTCGATGGTGCCATCGAAAGGCATCAGATGGTCATCCTTCTCGCGCCGGTTGTCGTGAACGTGAGTTGACGCGATGTGCTCGCGGAGGATTTCAAATGCCGGGTGCGCGCCGCCGCCCATGTGCGCGTGCCCGATATCGAAGCAGATCTTCACGCCCAGGCGTGAGTAGTGAAGAAACTCCACCAGCCGCTCCGGTGTTCCCAGCTCATTGGGAACATTCTCCAGCAGCAATTGCACACCGCGATCCCTGGCGAAGACCTTCAGGTGCTCGAGCGATGTCATGACCGCGTCGAACTTGTTCAAATCGTACTCCTCGTCGGGCAATCCCATGTGGACGATCAGGTAGCGGAAGGGCAGATAGTCCGCGATGTCCAGCGCGCGCTTGATCTCATCCATGGAATCAATGCGCAGGCGGCGTTCCAGATAGGCGACGGAAACGGCCAACCCGCCGTGCCGGCCCCAATCCGTATCCGCGTAAAGCGGCGCATGCACAGAATGCAGGTTCACCTGATGGTCGCGAAACCATTGGCCCACGTCGCGCACGTGATTGCGGTCGGTGTAATCCAGGTGCTGGCGCGCGGCAAACAGCTCAATGTTCTGGAATCCCGCTCCCCGAATCTGGTCCAGAATGTGCGAGCTCAAACGCTCATTGACGTAAAGGTACGTGGACAGGCCGTATTCCATCAGTATCCCACCGCCTTTCCATCTCCGCGCGGATCGGATCCGCCAAATCGCCATCCCGATTCCGGTGAAACCTCAATGGCTTCGCAGTCGCCAATGGCTTCGCGGAAGGCCACGGGGTAACCCGCTTGCTTCAGCTTCTCAAGGGTGTCTGCGGAAAAGCCCTCGCGCTCGAGCGACAGACGGTCCGGCGTCCATTGATCGTGAAAGCGCGGCGAGGTGACGGCCTGGAGCACGTCCATCTTGTAGACCAGGACGTTCAGCAGCACTTCCAGAACCGTATTGGTAATCGTGCTGCCGCCGGGCGAGCCCAGGACCAGCCGCACTTTGCCGTCGCGCGTGACGATGGTGGGCGTCATGGAGGACAGCGGCCGCTTGTGCGGGGCGATGGCATTGGCTTCGCTCTGCACCAGGCCGAACATGTTGGGCGAGCCGGGTTTTGAGCTGAAGTCATCCATCTCATTGTTCAGCAGGAAGCCCGCGCCCTCCACCGTGACCCCGGAACCGAAGTATCCGTTCAAGGTGTAGGTATTCGCCACGGCATCGCCCGCCGCATCGACCACGGAGAAATGCGTCGTGGCGCCCGCTTCAAACGCCTGCGGCTGCCCCGCGCGCACGGGCGCTTCCGGCTGCGCGTGCTCGATCTCGTCGCGCAACCGCTCGGCATAGCGGGGCGATGTCAAGCCCGCAACCGGCACGGAAACGAAGTCAGCGTCGCCCAGGTAGGACGCGCGGTCGGCGTAGGCGCGGCGCATGGTCTCCGCCAGCAGGTGAATCGACGCGTAGGAGTTGGCGGTCGCCAGGTCCATGGGCTCAAGCACGTTGAGCATTTCGATCAGCATCGTGCCGCCGGCGCTCGGAGGCGGCGCGGTGATGATGTCATAACCGCGAAAATGCCCGGTCAGCGGCGTCCGCACTTTGGCTTCGTAGTGCATCAGATCGTCGCGCGTGATCATGCCCTTGTACTTCTGCATCGTCGCGACCAACGCTCTGGCCGTCGCGCCCGTGTAAAAAGCCTGCGGGCCGCGCTTGGCAATTGCTGCGAGAGTCCGCGCAAGGTCAGGCTGGCGGAAGAGAGCTCCCGCTTCGTACAGATTGCCATCGTGCAGGAAGATGTGGCGCGAGCCGTCAAACTTCTCCAGCAGCGCGCGG
>JASIKV010000180.1 GCA_030049455.1 Terriglobia bacterium | reverse complement strand
GCAGGAAGAGCCGCAGACCTCCAGTATCCTGAGTTAGAAGTTCGTTTTCATATTTCATCCCTCGTCGGTAGATGTGAGCCTTCAGCCCCGCAGGGGCGAAATACCATAGCCCAGGGCGTCAGCCCTGGGTTGCGGCCCCTCACCCCGCCTTCGGCTCCCCTCTCCCGCCCGGGCGGGAGAGGGGTTGGGGGTGTGGGTGGGAATTCTTACCCACGGCTTGCGCCGTGGGCTACGTTATAACGCCCGCTTCGCGGGCTGAGTTCTTAAACGAACTTCTGGCTCAGGACACCAGGGCCGAATCACGAATTTCTAGCTTCCAGTTTCTGATTTCCAAGTTTCAAGCTCCCCATTTCCATCCTTTCCAAACTCAAATGCTGATTCTCATCCGCCTGGAATTTCCAAAGCTCCGTGGCCGCCGCGCACGTCTGGGCGAAGAAGCGCGTGCGGCCCGGGGGCGGCTGAAATCTGGCCGCGCCGGAAAAAATCGCCACAGCCGCAGATGGAGGAGAAAAACGCAGATGCTCCAGCGCCTGCTGGAAGGCCGCGACGGCGTCGGGCTGGCGAACGTCCTCATCGAAATAAAGCTCGGGGAAGGCGGTGACCATCACCACTTGGGCGGGGAATTCCGCGAGGAATTGCGGCACGCGGCGGATCAGCTCGGTAAGCTGGAAGCAGGTGAAGGCGCGCGCCAGCATGATCTGCCGGTTGAATTGCGCGAAGGGCAGGCCGCGGCGCTCCGCCAGGCGCGCCATCAGGCGCGGGTCGGCGCAGTTGGCGCCGTCGATGAACAGAATGCGCTTGCCCTCCAGCGCCAGGCGCGGCATGAAGTAATGGCTCAGGCGCGGAGCGTTGCACTCCCCGTGAAACACCGCCAGACCGCGCGGCGGCAAGCACCAGGGTTGCGGCAAGGTGGTCGGCGAAGTTGGCGTGGCCATCAGCATGGTTTCCTCCCCCAAAAGAAAGTAGTCGGCAGATAACAACCGCCTCTTGCTTACCAACCAGTACGCCCTGAGCATAGGCGAATAAAAAGCGAAAATCAAGGCTAGAGAAAAAGTGGTGGGCCAGTTTGAAATCCAGCGACTCGTAAGGACCCAGTCGCTATGCCATGATAAAACCATGCCCAGCTAAATGCTCAAGCAGGAATTGGTGGAATCATTCGGAGCACAAGGCGGAAGGAGTGGCGGCATGAAGTTGCGTACAAAATTAGTATTTGCTCTTTCCATCTTACTCTTTGTTTTCTTCTCTCTTGGTGTTACGGAAAAAGGACAAGAAGTTTTGAGGGGGAGAATACCTGAGAATGCTTCGCACATGGAAGTGGATGACATATACATGGGGGCGGGTCTCGCACCCTACGTCTGGGGATTAGTTCCTGCTATATTCATTGGGATAATCGGGCTTGCCTTCCTGCGAGCCGACCTTCGTGCAAAGAATCGAAACTCAAACTGAACACCTACTGCCCCGCGTACTTCACCCAGATGGGGCTGGACCACGCCAGGTTGCGGTCCATTTGAATCACCCGCACGTAATACCAGCTTTCGCCCGGGCTGGGCGAGTTATCGACGTAGACAAACTCCGCGTTCCTGGACTGGGGCGCGGTGGTGAAGACGAACTTCCCGTCCTTGATGATCGCCACGCGTTGCAGGGTGGAGGTTCCGTACACTTTCACGTTCAGGCGCGGAGCGGCGGTGGCGCTGAAGGAGTCACCCATCATGTAGGTGCGGCCCTGGGAATCGACGGCCTGGAAGTCCACGATGATGTTGTCGGTGGCGCCGTAGGCGTGGCGGCTGCGCATGCTCTCCACGATATCGGTACGCTGCATCGACGGCGTATAAATCATCGTGTAGGAGCTGTGCGTGGAGATGTGGTCGGAGCTGGATTCGACCCCCAGCTTGTACCCCTTGGCCAGGGCATTCCAGTAAAATCCCGCGGGCTGGTAGGCTCCGTGCGCGCTGACGTGGTAATCAGCGCTCTCCGCGCGCGGCGCGCCTTCGTATTCGTAGTTGGCGTGGTAACCCTGATAGATTTCCACCAGCGGTTCCACCTCCGGATCGTTATCGCGGTAATCCGAGCCCTGATCGGTGGCGAGGGAATGCAGCATGCAGATGCCGCGGTGCTGCTTCAGGTAGGGATAAAGGATGGGGCCGCTGTTCACCTTGCCCTGGTTTTCCGCGGCGCTGATGGGAAGCGTGCGCGTGCCGCGTTCGGGGAACACCACGTTGCGATGGCCGTTGGGGTAGGCGACGCTGCGCTCATATCCGAAGAGCGGCGTGTAATAGCCCTCGATGTGGAACAGGTCGATGGCTTTCTCCGTCCGCCACCACGTGTACTCATTGTCGCCGCCGGCGCTGTGGTCAGAGATGATCCCCGTATCCATGGAGGCGGCGTCCATCATGTAGCGGAAATAGTCTTCCACGGAACCGTCGCCCGCGCCGTCGCCGGAAATCTCCGTATGCCGGTGGAAGTCGCCGCGCAGGATGCGCAGCGATGTGCCGTTCAGTGAGATGCGATAGGCGCGAATGCGCGCCACGTCGTCGCGCTCATTGGGGTTCACAACGGTGGAGCTCACCTGGGGATCGGCGAAATCCTGAAGCTGCGGCGTGGGGGCGGCCGACTCGCGCGCGAAGGGTGCAGCGTCGATTTCCTGCACGCCCACTCGGTGTGTGCCCGTGCCCGCCTCTGTCTTGTTCATGGGGGGTTGAAATCCCGAGGTGGGGCCGAATCGCCGGTTGTTGCTGATCCAAGTCATCCAGATTCCCGAGGTGCCGCGGGTGATTTGGAAGGTTCCATCCGGACGCGAGCTGGTATGGGGGATGGGCATGAGAGCGGACCAATGGTCGCCTTCGTAGCTGGTCAGGAAGTTTTCCCATCGCCCGCCCGCGGCCCAGTGGTCCACGCGCTGTTCTTCGGTGCTGGTGCGGATCTGCAGTGCGGCCCAGACGCGGCCGTTGGAGTCGACGGCAAGGCGCGGCTCCTCGATAAAGCGGTTGTAGCGCATGGGTATGGCGGCGCGCAGGTCACCCGCGGGCTCCTTCCATACTCCGCCCACCATCACCGCAACGCGCGGATGGCGGTTGAAGTACAGCGTGGTGCCGCGCGACTGGTCATCGCGGTTCCAGTCTTTGCCCCAGTTTTCGCCCGACTCGTCCCAGGCCAGCCACACGCGCCCCTGGCCGACGGCCAGCGAGACGTGCGCCTGAAATTTCCCCGAGTGGGTAATCTGTTGAATCGGCTCCATCGATCCATCGGCATTGACCTTGCGCAGGAAAATGTCGTAGTTGCCGGTGCGATAGCTGTCCCAGGCAATATAAAGATTGCCGTGCGCGTCGCCCGCAGCGTCAGGCATCCACGCACTCGCTCCGCTGATTTCCACGGGCTTCGACCAGTCGTCCCCGTTCAAAGTGCTCAGCAGCACGTGCGATTGGCCTGCCTGGTAACCGATCCAGACCAGGTGCAGAGCGCCGGTGGGGTCGGCGACGAGCCGGTGAAAAAGATTGGGGTGATCCGTGGACGTCAGCTTCTGGCGCGCGGTCCACTTCCTGCCGTCGAACCTGCGCGCGTAAAGGTCCCAATCTTCGCCGGTCCTTTCCGACCACACCACCCAGATGCGCCCGGCGGAATCCTCTCCCACCGCAGTTTTGAAAATGTCGCCTTTCTCATCGGTCATGCGCACGGGCTGGGACCAGCCTTTGGGCGTCGAGTAGCGAACGTAGACCAGATCGCCGCGGTCCTGGTAGGCCTGCCAGGCGATCCACACCACGCCTTTGCGCGTAACACAGATGGAAGGATAATCGTGCTCCTTCGGAGTCGTGCCGCGGGGTGGCGGCGATATTTGCTCCATTGTGGGCGTGCGCTGTACGGTCACATCGCCGTCGCGAAAGGAGAGCCGGCCGCCGTCCTCAAGCTCCTGCATGACGAAACCGAAATCACCCTGCGCCGTGTGGACCTGCGCGCTGGCCGTGGGTGGCGCCAGCACGGTTACCGTGACCCCGGCGGGAACATAGTTGAGCACCTGTTCGAACGTATCCATTTCACGGGGATCATCGGGCTGGTTTTCAAACCGAATACGTTTGATGTGGAGCTTCCACGTACCGTCAGGCGTTACCGAGTCCTGGTCGAACAGGCGCCAGGGAGTGGTGTTCACCACCTTGCCCTGGTCGAGCTTCAGCGAACCGGAGTAATCCTCCAGCCGCTCCTGTTTTTCTCCGAAGACGATGCGGAAGCTGCGGGCCTCATCGGTGGGCGGGGCGGGCGGCTCAAGCGGCGCCGAGCGGTCCCGCGGAACTGCGGCCAAAACAGCGACAATTGCAAGCAGAATGAAGACGGCGGTTCTGCGCATGAATCTTTCCCCCGGGAAATTTTCTGTTCCTACTTCCTATTTCACAGCGCTGCAGGGACCGCGCATCGCGAGTGGAACCGCTATTCCGCGCTGCCGTGGCTTGGTTGGCAGGAGCCCCCGCACGCCGATGTTACCACCAAATGCGGAATCATCTGGACGAAGTTGAGGGTGCATGCTAAAAACTTAAAGAGCAGGATTCAGAGCCCCAGATTCAAAATTTCGCGCTCTGCCGTGCAATGAAGCTCACGCCGGCTCGCAATGGCGCCTGCAACGGAAAACCACATGCCCCAGAAACGGATTTTGATCACCAACGACGATGGCATCAGCGCCCCGGGCATCAAAGCGCTGGAGCAGGGCCTGGCCGCTGTCGGAGAGGTCACGGTAATTGCACCGGACCGCGAAATGAGCGCCAATAGCCAGGCCATCAGCCTGCACACGCCCTTGCGCATCCACCGCATCGACGACCGCCATTATGCTGTCAGCGGCACGCCCGCGGATTCGGTGATCCTCGCGCTCTACCACATTCTCCCGCAGCGGCCCGACCTGCTGGTGAGCGGAATCAATGCCGGCGGAAATCTGGGCGAGAATGTCGTTTACTCCGGAACCGTGGGGGCAGCGATGGAAGGCGCCGTGCACGGCGTGCAGTCTTTCGCCATTTCGCTGGCCTCGCGCAAGGATCTGGATTTTTCGGGGGCCGCAGCCTTCGCCGGGCAGCTTGCCGCCAGGATTCTGCAGGACGGGTTGGAGCCGGGAATGTGCCTGAACGTGAACGTGCCGCGGGGCGAGATTCGCGGCGTGCGTGTGACCCGGCAGAGCCAGAAGATTACCCAGAACATTGTCGTGAAGCACGTGGATCCGCGCGGCCGCCCGAACTATTGGCTGGATGAAACAATTGAGTTGGCCGACGTCGAGCCCGATTCCGATTACGGCGCCATCCTCGCACACGAAGTCTCGATTACGCCGCTTCAGGTTGACCGGACGCACCACGCCAGCCTCAGCCGTGTCGCGCGCTGGCTGCCGGAGCTGTCGCCGGCGAAAAGATAGCAGCGATTTTGTCTTTTCTGATAGAATCAGATTTTACGCACTTCGGAAAAACACCATGAAAACCATTACAGCAACCAACTTGGCGCGCAATCTTCGTCGAGTGTTGGACAGAATCTCTGTTGACGGCCAGGATTTGGTGATCGAACGAAACCACAGGCAGGTGGCCCGTCTCATTCCGGGTCCTGCGCGTCAAACGGCAGTAGAAGCCTTGGGAGACGTCTACCGGACCCTTTCTCCCGATGCCGCCGCCACATGGGAGGCGGATAGCCGCAGCGGACGCTGGAGGGGCAGCAGGCTCGACAAAGGCATTCGCGATCCATGGCGTTCTTAATGGACACTTGCGTTTGGATCGACGTCCACGAGGGAGTTCTGGCTCCCGCTGATGTCGAGGTGCTAACGCGAGGCGATGACGTTTTTATGTCGCCTGTGACTCTCGCCGAACTGCGCTTTGGGGCGGAGATTGCGCGTAATCCCGCGACGCGCCTGAAGCGACATGCAGCTCTCCAAATCCTTGAACGAAAGCCGCTGTTGCAAATCGACGGAGCTACGGGAATGATTTTCGGAACGCTTGCGGCGCAGATAAGGGCCATGGGCCGCTATCATCGATATCGAGTGCAAGACTTGTGGCTCGCCAGCCAGGCTTTGCAGCACTCCTGCCGGCTGCTGACTCGCAACCACCAGGACTTCGAGGACATTCCCGGTCTAAGTGTCGTGGTATACAAGCTGACCCGCCGCAAGCCGTAACCTCGAATTCGCCTGTCTTGTCCCAGGGTCTTGAGAAAGGCCGTAGGATCATGTCCAAAGTTCGAGTTCGATTTGCCCCCAGCCCCACCGGCCACCTGCACGTGGGGAACGCGCGCACGGCCCTGTTCAACTGGCTGTTCGCGCGGCATGAGGGCGGCGCCAACATTTTGCGCATTGAGGACACGGACGCGGAGCGCTCAAAGCCCGAGTACGAGCGGCAGTTGATTGAAGACCTGCGCTGGTTCGGCATCGACTGGGACGAAGGGCCGGACAAGGGCGGGCCGTTTGCGCCCTATCGCCAGTCGGAGCGTCGCGAGATCTATGACCAGCACGCTGCGAAGTTGATTGCGCAAGGTCATGCCTATTATTGCTTTTGTTCCGCCGAGCAACTGGAAGCCGAGCGCGAAGAAGCGCTGAAAGCTGGCCGCCAGCCGATTTATTCCGGGCGCTGCCGAAAGATTCCGCCGGAGGAGGCGGCGCGCCGCAAGTCCGCGGGCGAGCCCGCCGCCATACGCTTGAAGATTGTGGAAAGCAGCTTCTTCTGGATCGATCGCGTGCACGGCCCCACTACCATTTCCAGCGAAGTCATCGGCGACCCCATCCTGGTGCGCTCCGAGGGCCTGCCCGCCTACAACTTTGCCGCCGTGGTGGACGACCACCTGATGGAGATTACGCACGTGATTCGCGGCGACGATCACATTTCCAACACGCCGCGCCAGCTTGCCCTCTACCGCGCCTTCGGCTGGCAACCGCCGGAGTTCGCGCACCTTTCCACCATTCTGGGTCCAGACCGCACGCGGCTTTCCAAGCGCCACGGAGCGACCTCCTTGGAGAGCTTCCGCGAGATGGGGATTCTTCCCGAAGCGCTGCGCAATTACCTTGCGCTGCTTGGGTGGTCGCCCGCCGATGGAAAAACCGAAATTCTGAGCAATGAGGAACTGGTCAAACAGTTCTCCCTCGACCACATTACAAAGAGCCCTGCGGTGTTCGATACCGACAAGCTGAACTGGTTGAACCGGCATTATATGAAGGAGTGCCCCCCGCGACGCCTGGCTGAGCTTGCGGTGCCGTTTCTGCAAGCCGCAGGTCTGGTGAATTCCCCGCCGGGGCCGGGAGTGCTGGCATGGATTGAACGTGTGCTTGACGCCGTACTGAAAAACATCAGTTTGCTTTCGGAAATCCCTGCGGCGGCTAGAATCGTTTTCGATTTTGATGCGCAGGCCGCGCTTGCCACCCCGGAGTTTCAGGAACTCATTTCAAACCCGGCAGTTCGTGAAGTCCTTGCTGCGTTTATCCCCATGACGCTCGCGGAGAGTACGCTGACTTACGAGCGCTTTCGGGAAATCACCAAGACCGTGCAGAAATCGACAGGCAAAAAGGGGAAGGACTTGTTCCATCCGATTCGCATGGCGCTGACCAGCGCGAATTCGGGACCGGAACTCGAGAAGCTGATTCCCATTTACGAGGAAGGTGCCAAATTGCCGCTGGCGAAACACGTGAAAGGCGTGGCCGAGCGACTGCGTGAATTCAGGGCTGCGGCGGGTTTTCAACTGTGACTGCGCGCCTTGAGAGGAACGAATTGCATCATCGCGAAGACAGTGAAAGGCCCGATGTTGTCTATGGAATTCACTCCGTGCGGGAGGCCGTGCG
>JASIKV010000179.1 GCA_030049455.1 Terriglobia bacterium | reverse complement strand
TGGATTTTTTCTTCCGCGGATTGCTGGGAACGACGTAGAGCCGGGCTTTAGCCCAGATTCTCAGTGCGCTGAAGGTTTGAACCTGCTAGTCTCTTGGAGCCATGCCGCCCCTCAAAAGACCGCACGCGATTTTCCGTGCTATAGTCCACTTCCTCAGCAGCCTCACGGCCGTATTAATTTTGCTCGATGTAAGCCCTGCGTGGGGACAATCACCCTTCCAATACCAGGAAGTCATGGTTCCCATGCGTGACGGCGTCCGTCTGCAAACGGTCATCCTTACCCCCATCGGCAAGAAAGAGCCGCTGCCCATTCTTCTGCAGCGAACTCCATACGGAGTTCCGGAAAAAGCTCCGGAGACGATGCCCCCGCACCTTCAGGAATTGGCAGACGACGGGTATATCTTCGTTTTCCAGAATCTGCGCGGGCGTTTTAAATCGGAAGGCGTGTTTGCCCTCTCCTCGCAGGTCGACCTGAACGACCCCAAGGCCGTCAACGAGACGACCGACGCATACGACACCATCGATTGGCTGGTAAAAAACGTACCGTCGAATGGCCGAGTAGGAATCTACGGGGTCTCCTACCTCGGCCTCACGGCTGCGATGACTTTGCTGCATCCTCATCCGGCATTGAAGGCCGTCAGCGAACAGGCATCGCCTGTGGACCAGTGGATGAATGACGATGATCACCGCTTCGGCGCGCTGCGGCTGAGCTACGCATTCGAGTATGCGGTCATGGAACAATCGGACAAGAACAAAAACACACATTTCGAGTTCCCCGTCTACGACACTTATCAGTGGTACCTGGATGCGGGACCGATCAAGACCCTCAATGACCGGTATCTGCATGGCTCCGTACCTTACTGGAATTCCGTGGTATCCCATCCTGACTATGATGACTTCTGGAAAAAAGAAGCCTGGGTTCGGCAGTTGCACAGCGCTCCAGTCCCCAACCTCAATGTCGCGGGATTCTGGGATCAGGAAGACCCCTGGGGACCCTGGCAGATCTTCCAGCACTCTGCCGAAAGTGATCCGAACCACAACAATTACCTGGTCGCGGGTCCTTGGCTCCATGGCCAGTGGCAGCGCCCGAAGGCCGAGAGCATCGGAAGCTACGGTTATGGCGGGCATGACACCGCGCGAGAATTTCGGCACGATATCCAAGCGCCTTTCTTCCGCCATTTTCTTCATGGTGATGGGGACCGCTTCACATGGAGGGTGAAAACCTTTCAGTCTGGATCGAACACCTGGCACACCTACGACGAGTGGCCGCCGCCGGCAGCCGTCGCGACAAAGTTATATTTGCGGTCCGATGGTGTCTTGACGTTCGAACTGCCCAACAAGGGTGAGCAGTACCGCGAATACCTTTCCGATCCGGCAAATCCGGTGCCGTATCGGGCGCGACCGATCTCGCCAACTTATCCGGGCGGAGATTGGCCCACCTGGGAGACCGACGATCAGAGATTTGTCGATCACCGCCCCGACGTCCTGACCTATGTGAGCGCACCTCTCGAGAAAGACCTGGTCGTCACCGGGCAAATGGAAGCCAACCTGTATGCCTCGACGTCCGGCACGGATAGCGATTTCGTGGTGAAGGTGATCGATGTTTTCCCGGATGATTACCAGGATGCAGCGTGGAAGGCCGGCGCCGGACCTGCTCCGGGCGAATACCGGAAGTCTCTCAACGGCTACCAGCTCCCCATCGCCATGGAGGTGCGTCGCGGACGCTACCTGAAGAGTTTCGAGAAGCCGGAGCCCTTGCCGTCAGACGTTCCGGTACCGTGGAACATCCCGCTCCGCAACCGCGATCATGTGTTCCGAAAAGGTCATCGCATCATGGTGCAGGTCCAGTCCACCTGGTTCCCATTGATTGACCGGAATCCGCAGAAATACATTCCGAGTATTTACCAGGCGACAGAAGAGGATTTTGTTAAGGCCAGGCAAAGGGTTTATTGCACCCCAACTTTGCCGTCGTATCTAGTGCTGCCGGTCATCGGCGAGATTCCCGGGCATTCAGCTAAATAGCTTATAGAAGGGGCTGGGGGACGGGACAGGACGGCCGTGCGCAGGGGCTGAAAGGCCTTGCCCCAGCTCGCGTCTTGCCCGCTCCACGGTGTTTGACCTTCACTCTTTACACTTTACCCCTTAGCCTTTAGCCTTAATCCTTCCAACGAGCCGCCATGAGCAATCTTGCCGTTGAAACAGAGAACCTCTCGCGCCGCTTCGGCGAACTGGAAGCCGTGCGCAACGTGAACCTGCGCGTGGAGGCCGGCCAATTCTTCGGATTTCTTGGCCCAAACGGCGCGGGAAAATCCACAACCATCAAAATGCTTACCGGGCTGCTGGAGCCCACCTCCGGCCATATTCGAATTCTCGACCTCGATTTCGTCAACAACCCTGTGGGTTTGAAGAGCCAGATTGGCGTGGTGCCGGAGGGACTGGCGCTGTTCGACCGCCTGACCGGTCCTGAGTACCTGCTCTTCGCAGGGCGCATGTATGGCCTGGATCGTGTTACTGCCGCCGAGCGCGCGCAGGAGCTTCTGGATTTCATGGGCCTCGCCGACCGCGGAAAATCGCTCATCGTGGATTACTCGCACGGCATGAAGAAAAAATTAGCGATGGCCGCGGCGGTAATTCACGGGCCCAAAGTGCTTTTTCTCGATGAACCCTTCGAAGGCGTAGACGCGATTGCCGCGGGCACGCTCAAGGCCATGCTGAATCGCATGATCGCGCGCGGCGCGACGATTTTCCTGACTTCCCACGTGCTCGAAATTGTGGAGAGGCTCTGCAGTCACATCGCCATCATTCATCGCGGCGAACTGGTGGCCCAGGGATCGATTGAAGAGTTGCGCAGCGGCGTCGCGGCACGCCACGCCGAGGGGCAAAAGCTCAGCCTGGAACAAATTTTCCTCGACCTTGTGGGCGGGGAGCGCGCCGCCCTGCCGGAGCTCTCATGGCTGGAGTGAACTTAATGCCGGGCATTCAGGACCAGCTTCGGCTGGTGGCCTGGCTGCGCTGGCGAATGTTCGTCAACGGACTGCGCACCGGAAGCCGCAAGGCGGAACTTGCCGTCAAGATCATCATGGGCGCAGGGATCGCCGTGGGCGCTCTGGTGTGGGGCCCGCTGCTGGGAGTGGGCTGCTGGTACGCGCTCAGCCAGCACAAGCCTGTCATCATTTCCATCGAGCTTTGGGTGGTTTTTGGGGTTTGGCTGATGCTGCCCCTCATCGTCACGGGGTTCGGCGCGGAGGCCAATCCCGCCTCACTGCTGCGCTTCCCGCTTCGTTATTCAACCTTCGTGCTTCTGGCTTTTGCCCACGGAATCTTCGATCCGGTGGCAGTGGCGGCGATTTACTGGTTAAGTTGCATGACCATCGGCGCCGGCATCGCATCTCCCCTCACCCTGGTAAGGGCCGTTCCCGCCTTTGCGGCGCTGGCGCTGCTGAACCTTCTGCTGAACCGCACGATTTTCGCCTGGCTCAGCCGTCTGCTTGCCCAGCGGCGCACGCGGGAAATCCTGGGTGCGCTGTTTGTCCTGTTGATGATCAGTGTTCAAATGATCGGCCCGCTGACTCAGCGCTACGGCGAGCGCGCCGTGCCCGTGTTCAGCCGCCTTTCATCCGCACTGGG
>JASIKV010000178.1 GCA_030049455.1 Terriglobia bacterium | reverse complement strand
CATCACCGGGCAAATCATCGCCGTCGATGGCGGGAAGTCGATTCCGTAGTGTCGCCATGCAGCATCCAAAATCCAAACAAGGTAAAGCCAATCGCCCATGAATCGCCATACGAAGCCGTCTCGAGTCGTTCTCGTCTCCGCTTTCGCCTGCCTGGTTTTCGCGGGCACTGGAGCCGCCGAAGATAAGCCCCTGCCGCAAGTCGATATGCTCTGGGGGGTGAAGATTCCCCTGCGCGACGGTGTGAGGCTGAACGCCACGGTCTACCGGCCGCACGAGCAGGGGGCGCCGCTGCCCGTGATCTTCACTCTGACGCCCTATATCTCCGACACCTATCTCGATCGCGCGTTGTACTTCGCGCGCAACGGCTACGTGTTCGCGCTGGTTGACGTGCGCGGGCGAGGAAACTCGGAAGGGGGCTTTGAGCCCTTCACCCACGAAGGCCGCGACGGCAACGATATTGTCGAGTGGCTCGCAAAGCAGCCCTGGTGCGACGGCCAGGTGACCATGTGGGGCGGGTCTTATGCGGGATTCGATCAATGGTCGACGCTCAAGGAGTTTCCTCCGCACCTCAAAACCATTGTACCTGCCGCCGCGGCTCATGCCGGCATTGACTTCCCGTTCTTCAAGAACATCTTTCCGCTTTACATCATGCAATGGCTCACCTATACGAGCGGCGTCACCGGCAACACCAACCTGTTTGGGAACTCGCCGTTCTGGACCAGCAAATTCACCGACCTTTACCTGCAGCATCTGCCCTTCCGGAACCTTGACCGGGTGGTCGGCAACCAGTCGACGGTGTTCCAGAAATGGATTGAGCACCCGACGCCCGACGCCTACTGGAACGCCATGTGCCCGGCTCCGGACGACTACCGGCGCATCGATGTTCCGATTCTCACCATCACCGGCGACTACGACGGCGATCAGCCCGGCGCCTTGACCTACTACCGCCGCCACATGCAGTACGGAACGCCGGAAGCGAAAGCGAAACACTTCCTGATTGTCGGCCCCTGGGACCACGCCGGCACGCGCACGCCAAAAAGGGAAGTAGGCGGGCTGACCTTCGGCGACGCCAGCCTGCTGGACCTCAACCACCTCCACAAGGAATGGTACGACTGGGTGATGAAAGGCGGCCCCAAGCCGGAATTTCTGAAGAAGCGCGTGGCGTATTACGTTCCCGGGGCGGAAATCTGGAAATACGCGGACAGCCTGGAGACGATTTCGAACGAGACGCGAAAGCTGTATCTGAGCTCCTCAAACGGTCATGCCAACAGCGTGTTTCAGTCGGGCGATTTGAGCGATAGCCTGCCGCAAGAGAACGCGCCGGACCATTACACCTACGACCCGCTCGATACGCGGCCGGCGGCGCTCCAACAGAAAAGCATCCCCAACGGAATCACCGACCAGACTGCGGTAATGAACCTGTTCGGCAACGGGGTCGTCTACCACAGCGCGCCATTCGAGGCCCCCACGGAGATCACGGGGTTTGTGAAGTTCGTTGCCTATATCGCCCTCAACGTGCCGGACACGGACTTTGCCGTGGAAATCGACGAAATCATGGCCGATGGAACGAGCGTGCTGTTGACGAACGACGCCATCCGCGCGCGATACCGCGATTCGCTGACCGAAGCCAAGCTGGTGAATCCGGGCGAAATCAATCGTTACGAATTCACGGGCTTCACCTTCTTCTCGCGGCTGGTCGGTAAAGGCAGCCGCCTGCGCCTGGTCCTGAGCTGTCCCAATTTGATTCAATGGGAGAAAAACTACAACAGCGGCGGGGTGGTTGCCGATGAGTCGGGTAAGGACGCGCGCACCGCGCAGGTGACGGTTTACCACGACGCTGCGCACGCGAGCTATCTGGAATTGCCCATCGTGAAATGACAGAGCGGAGTGGCCGGCTCTACTTTCGGTTGGCGATGTCCTGCAATATCTCCCGCAGACGCGCCAGGGAAACCGAGGCCTGCCCATAGCGCAGGGCATTGTAGAGCTTCGTGAACTCCATCACCCCCGCTCCCCACGGTGTGGCAATGAATGAAAGCGCGAACTCGCGCGGCGTTTGCGACGGAATTTTTCGAAATCCCTTCTTCTGCAGGGTCTGGAGCAGGCGTTGGTAGGTGAGGGAGGCTTCTTGCGGAGTAACCTGGCCGTCGCGGCGGCCAAATTTCCACGCGAGGCCAAAGCGCCACTCCGCCAGCGCGCCCGACCTGTCAGTCAGAATGAGCCCCGCCAGGATACAGACCATGATCGCGAGCACCAGCAGTTTGTGCGACATCAGCCAGCGTTCAAATCGGAACGCGGCGATGATGCCCTGGCGCTTCAGCCGCTGAGTGCGCCGGCGGAAAATCTGCTGGAAATTGCGTGAATCCTGCTCGACTTCGCGCGCCAACTGCATCTGATGGCTGAAGTCATAGTTGATGACCCACTCGTTCCAGAACAACGCTGCGGTGTCAAGGTAATCGTCCCACTCGCCGGGTAGGACCGGGTGCGGATCAGCGGGAGTGGGGTCAAACGTCACCCAGCCGTAGCCCGTGAAATAAACCTCCACCCAACTGTGCGCGTCTCGGGCGCGAACCACGAAGTCCTTGCCGATGCTGTTGTACGTTCCGGTTTGAAATCCGTTCACCAGGCGCGTGGGCACGCTCAGCGTGCGCAGCATCACGGCCATGGCTGCGGCAAAATACTCGCAGTAGCCGGACTTGGAGCGAAACAGGAAACTGCCCACCGGGTCGGCGGGCTCAATGGACGGCGGGTCAAGCGTGTATTTGAAATTATCGCGCAGGTAGGACTGAACGGCCGCGGCGCGGTCATAATTATTGGCGGCGGAAGCGGTAATGCTGCGCGCCAGATCGACGATGCGCGGGTCCATGGTGTGCGGCAGGCGCAGGTAAACCAGCCGGATGTCCTCCGGGTAGTCGCTCGAGGAGTTGCGCAGGTCGCGCTGGGATGGGACGCCGGTGTCGGAAACCACATCGTAGGCAAACGGCGCGCTGAAATTGGCCGGATTGTGCAACGAGCCGGTCTGGTCCATATTGAGCAGGCGAATTCCGGAAATTTCCCTCGGTTCGGCCGCGGCGAAAAGCACGTCCGTGGAAAGCCCCGCGCGCAGCACGCGGTAGCGCAAGGGATGATAGGGCCGATGCTCCCAGCCGGCGGGGCGGGGAACCAGGAAGCGCTGATATGATTCCTCGGGAATCGCCATAGGCTCGGCGTTGTCATTGAACCATTTTTTCCCATTAAAGCTGTTCAGAGTCACGCCGCGCCATTTCACCCCCGCAAAGGCCCGCGGACTTCCCTCCGGCATCACGCGCATCACCACCATGGGCGACTGGAGAATCTGCCGGAAGTCGCCCAGGTTGACGACTTCGGAAAATCCCGTGATGTTTTGCGCCTGCATCGAAAGGTCGGTCAGATAACCGGTGCGATAACGCGGGATGACGAAAAACAGGATGGCAGCGAGACCGAAAATTCCGATGGCCAGGCCCACCGCCGCGCCCAGCAGCGCCTTCTCAATGGCCTTGCGATTCTCCTCGGGCGCGCGGAAGGGGCCTTCCGGCACGCGCTGCGCCGCTTCCATGCCGCGCTTGATTTCGTAGCTGATGAACGTGGAAATGCTCACCAGAACGTAAATCGTGAACAGCACCAGGAATGTGGTTCCGACCGTGAGCACCGCGCTCGCCAACATCATCAGAAACGACAGCGTGGCCAGATAGCCGTAGTCGCGGTAGGTTCGCGCCGAAAAGATCTTGATGACCGCGGTGAAAAGCACCAGATGGACCGTCGCTGCCAGCATGCTGTCAATGGCCGTGGGGCCTCGGGAAAAGATCAGGAAATCCAGGGCGTAGAAAAAAATGTAGAAGATGGAAATGCGGGTGACCGTCTTGGGGCTGAGCAGGAATTCCGTGGCGCGGATGTAGCCCCAGAACTTGATGCACAGCGCCAAAAACATCACCACGGTGGAAACCAGGTCCAGCTTGCCGGTGGTGGCGACGGTGAAGAAGCCGGTGGAAAGCATCAGGAGCAGGGAAATCTCAAAGTAGCGCTGCACGCTGATGTTGGCCTGGCGCTTCAAAAGGGTGGTAGTGGCAAGGTGCGGCGTTGCGGCCATTGGTTTTCCTAAACCTCATTGTGGCACAAAGGCGGGTCCGAAGCGTTGGATATCTGCGATGAGATTCTGTGCCACGCCGCGCGTCATGCCTTGGTTGACCGTAGCGCCGACCTTCGGGTCGGCATGTGCTGACCCCGCCCGGGCGGGATCAGCGCTTTCTTAAGAACCTTGCGCGCTAACTGTGAAATCGCCGCTTGTGGTAGTTGGCTGAGGTTGAACCAGCGCAGCGGCGTCTTACGGGGAAGGTGCAGGAGCTTTCGGGAATAAACTCGTCCTTGAATCGCGCGAAAAGTAATGTTATGCCGGAATTCCGCCATGGGTTCCGAAGGCAGGAGCAAGCCACGGCTCGCCGCACGCAGGTTTTGGGCCACGGGGTGGCGTTCCCGCGCCGATCGGTCGGGTTGACCGAAAAGTGCCGCCAGCTTCTGGTGCAGCGCCTGCAGCGCTTTGGCGGGCGATTTGCCGAACGCCGAAGGAAAATTCCAGAGGTCGTTCAGCAAGCCGCCGGTCAGGCCGCGCACCATGGCCAGCTTGTTGCCGTGGCGCAGCAGGGCGACGGCCAGGTGATGGGGTTCGGCCGCGCGGCGCGGACGGGGAGCCGGCCAGGCTTCGGGATTCCCGCTGCGGAAGGCCGCGCACCACCTGGCAAGAGGGCAAACCGGGCAGCGCGGCCCGCGCGGCAGGCAGATGGCCTGGCCAAGTTCCATCAGAGCCTGATTGAAATTCCCCGGCTCCTTGCGGCAAAGCATTTGCGCAAGCGCGGCCTCCACGGCCCGCCGGAAGCGCGGCTGGTGCAGGTTTCCTGGCAGGCATTCCAGGCGGGCAATCACCCGCGCCACATTCCCGTCAAGCACCGCAAAAGGTTGATTGAAAGCGATGCTCAGCAATGCCTTCGCGGTATAGTCGCCAATGCCGGGGAGGCGCCGGACGCTATCGTAGTCTTGTGGAATTCTTTCCGCGTGATTCTGGGCAATCAACTGCGCAGCCTGGTGCAAGTGCCTCGCCCGGCGGTAGTAACCGAGGCCGGACCACAGCTCCAAGACCCGCTCCAGAGGCGCCTGCGCCAGGCGCGACACCCTTGGAAAGGCTTCGAGGAAACGCTGATAAAAAGGGATGACGGTCGCCACCTGCGTCTGCTGGAGCATGATCTCCGAAACCCAGACGGCGTAAGGGTCGCCCGTCCCGCGCCAGGGAAGTGAGCGCGCGTTGCCACGAAACCATGCAAGCAGCGCGGCCCGAACGCGAGGATATTCAAGTCGGGCTCTGCCGGCGCCCGGGCCCACAGGTTTTCTGCCGCGGCCGCGTTTCAGGTCTGGAGATTTCGCCGTCACACCGATTACTGTACCGAGAAATCCGCGGAGCGTACGGGAGAAATTTTCCCTTTCTCGTCAAGCCCTTTGACTTCCAGCCGGTAATCACCCGCCTGGAGCTGCGCGACGGGCAGCACCAACCCGACGGGGACGAGCGGATTGCCGGCCTGTGCGTAATCGTTGATGAGGACGGTGTTGGAGGTGACGACGGACTGGTTGGTTCTCTTGTCGATGATGCTGAACTGCACACCCACTCGGGGCGGCGCAGGTTCTTTCAGCGAGGGATCATAGACCTCCACGTAAAACACCGGCTGAGACGTTCTGGCAAATTGGGAGTTGGTGGAAGGGATCAGTTGCATGCCGTTGAAGACCAGGGGGGCGCGATCCTCCATCAGAGCGGCATCCATACGCGCGGCGAGTTTGGAGACGGGGAGAAACCCGAGGCCCAGCGCGGGTCCGCTCACGCTCAGGGCATCGCCTGTGAAGGGCTCCACGGTCAGCGGCACCACGTATTTTCCGAACTTCTCGCCGCCCGCGCTCAGCACCAGCTTCAGCGTGTAGGAGCCCGGAGCGATGTTGAAAGTATTCTGGTAATCGAATTCGCGGTCGGTGACTTCCTTCTGGTCCTTCTTGGGATAATCGAGCTTCATGGTGTCGCTGAAGCGCGCGGCCACGGAGCCGTTCGGGCGGTAGGCGATTGCCAGCACATTCACATCCGAGTGGATATCGCTTTTTTCCTTTTCAAATTGGATCGAGGAGCCGGGAATGGACAACGCCAAATTCACGCGCGCCACGCCGGGCTCAACGTAGAAATAGGGCGCACAGAGCGCGACCGGAATATCGCCGGTGGCGCTGGGGCTGGCGGCCTGCTCCTCAAGCGTTTTGCCCTCGGGTTTTCCGGCCAGCATGTCCGCGCTCTTCACGTCATAATAGCCATTGCGATAGCGCAGCAAAACATCCTTGCGATTTACTTCAATCTTGATTCGATGGTAGCTGCCGTCGTGGTCCTGGCGCGGCGGCGTGTACCCGATGTTGTAGTACTCGTTGATTTCGCTCGCCACTTTGTCGAGCCCGGCAAGGAAGTCGTTGGTATTGAAAATCTCAAATCCGCCCGTTCCCTTGGCGAGAGCATAGAGCACCTGCTGGTTGGTCGTTACGGAATCGGGAATGGTGGGAATAATCTGGCGGTTGACGCAATTGGGGTTCTGCGCGCCGAATGCGCCGATTCCACCGGTAGAGGAGCAGTTCGTTAACGAGTTGTTCAAGTTGTTGGCGCGATTGGTGCCGGTGTTTCCGGAATTGGGATTCGCGCCGCCGCCGCGGCCGCCCGATGTCGTGCCGCCCGTGGAGCCGCTGCTCCCGCTGGTTGAGCCTCCGCCCTTGCTGCTTCCACTTCCGACTCCGCTGCTCCCACTGGTTCCGCTGCTTCCAGACCCGCCCGCCGTTCCGCCGCCTCCTTTTTGAGGATCGGGCATCGGAAGCGGCTCGAGAGCGGCAAGCAGAATGGGAAGGTGCGCAAATGCAGATTCGGGATTGTCCAAAGCCGCGCCGGGCGGGAAGCCCGGGGTGCGGCCGGGCCCTGCGGGGTTCATCATGTTGGGTGAGGGAGACGTCGCCAGGCCGCGCACATCCACGGGGTACACTGCGACATTCGCCTTGTTTAAAGCGTCGATCGTTGCGGTCAGTTCCGATTCCCGTTCCGCATTCAGAGGAAATCCGGACGAAAACAAAATCAGCGTCTTGCGCCCGGGAACGTTGTGAAGCGATTTGGCGATATCACGAAGGGAAAGCAACATGCTGCGCGCGCCAAAATCCCCTTCGGTCTGACTGAACGACGGCAATCCCAGCGTGGCAACCTGCATGTTCATGCTTCCCGCGCCTGCGTTGGGGTTGACGGCGGAGTATTCCACGGAGCTGACGGCGCGCTTCAACAAATCCCCGTCTGCGGTAAAGTTTTGGACGACCTTCAAAGTTCCGCCAAAGTCGATGACCGCCATCAGCCGGTGCGGCGACGCCGTGCTCTCGACGAATTTGCCGGCGGCATTGCGCGCTTGAATCTGCAGGGCGGGGGACATGGTGGAATCGTCAAAGAACAAAACCATGTAGCGCTCGTGGCCGGGGGCGTCGGGGCTGATATCCGATTCGCGGGAGAAGGAGGCGATGGGTTGTTCCGAGTCGTCTTCGTAGACTTTGAAATCCTTCTTCTCCAGGTCCTTAAGGTATTCGCCCTTTTTGTTGGTGGCGATGACGTCCACGACCACCAGGTTGGTTTCCGCCCGGATGACGCCCGGGGCGGTGTCGACGGGTGGGGAAGGATTCTGGCCTGCGCCCGGTGCAGCAGGGGCGTTGGCGGATGGCAATCCCAGCCCTCCCAGCGCGGCGGCGAACCCCGCGATCAGAAGCCATGAACGACGAGTCATATGTCACCCCCGATTATGGATAAGGAATTTCCACGGTACGGTTCAGTCCGGAAATCTCACCGCTGTCGGAATCGCGGACGATGGAGCGCACCAGGTAGGTTCCGGGCGGTACGTCAAAGGCGGACTTCATGGTGATGCCGGACTGCATGTAACGATCCAGATTCACATCGCGCAGGCGCAATTCTACCGCTTTTTCCTCTCCGCTCACCACGTGGCCGTCGCGATCAAAGACCACGGTAACGAAAGTCAGGCTATCCAGGTTGCGGTCCGCGTCCTTGCGGAAGCGCAGCGGGTGCAGGTCGATGCGCGTGATGACGGTAACCCGCGCGTTCACCTGGTCCTTCATGAAGAACTGAGTGTGAACGTCGATAGGCAGCTCATGCGTTTCGTCCTGGGAGAAGACGGCCTCGCGGATTTCTTCCTTTTCCTCCACGGCAGGGTCGGCGGGCTTCTTGGGCGCGTAATAGCCCCGCCGCGCCTGCACCTGCAGACCGCGAGAGGAAACCAATTTTACCGTGATGGGATGGAAGGCGCCGTCAAGTTTCAGGTTTTGGGGCGAAAAGGCCAGAAGGTAGTAGGCAGCGGGCATGGCCGCCGTTTTTCGCAGCCCGGCTTCCAGGTCGTTGTCGTTGTTGAAGAAGGTCCCTCCGGTATTCAGGGCAAGGTCGCGAATGCCGTCGGCCTGCACCCGTGCGCTTTGGACGAGCAGCATGTGACTCTGGCCCTGAGAGGCGGGGTTCATCGGTGCGACCTGGAAGCTGTCGTTGGGAGCGTCAAAGGGGTCGGTATAGAGCCCGCGGGCGTCCAGGGCATTGATGACCACGCCGTTGCGGAGGGCTCGATCCACAATCTGGTCGAGATCGAATCGGAGCGTGTCGGTGAGGAATCCCCCGGAAATGATCACCAGGCTGCGCTGGCCGGGAAGGGAAGCCATGCGCCGGACGAGGGATTCGACGCCTCGCAGCGCCGCCCTGGCCTGTGTTTCGGAGCTCTGAAGGGAAGTCAACGCCTGCGACATGACTTGCCCCTGCGCCTGGCTCACGCACGCCTTCTCATCTGCAGTGCCTTCGCCAATGCAATTGGAGCAGACCATGATCTGCTGCGTCGCAACCTGTGTCGCCACCGGGTCCTGGTGGTCGACGATGAGGAAGGCCTCGTAGGGCGGAAGCGTCATACAAGATTCGGCATCGGTTCCAATGATGGGCCGCGGGTGCAACAGATCCAGCGCCTGGCGAATCTGCGCCAAGTCGTCCGTAAAGTCCACCTGCTTCTGGCCGCTGGAGGTGAACAGGCCCACGCGGTCGCCGGGTGTGAGCGATTTGGAGAGAAAACGGTTGGTGGCGTCGCGCGAACGGGCCAGGTTTTCGAATGTGCTGTTCACGTCATCGAAGTAAAGCCCCACGAAGCGGCGCGGCGTGCCCCCGGTTTCGGTGGTCTCTCCCTCGTCCTCGGTTCCGGGCGCGGCCTGGGCGGGAGATGGCGCAGGGGAAGCCGTCTTTACCGCCGGCTTCTCCAGCGAGAAGTGCAGAATGTCCTGCGGCTTGCCGCGATCGAAGAGCTGAAAGTCCTCTTTGTGAAGGTTCTCCATTACGGCGCCCTTGCTGTCGCGCACCACCACGCGCACCATCACCAGATTGCGCTCGGATTGCAGTTTGAAGGTGGGTTCTACTTCGTGGGAGGAAACCTCCTGGGGAGGGCTCTGCTGGGCTCTTATGGAGATGGCAACAAGGATGGCGCAGCTTATTAGGAGGGCTGGCGCTCGGGAAAATGATGCAAATCCAAGCCGGGAATCCGGGGTAAATTTTTGCAATTTGCGCCTGCTCTTTCTCGCCTTGCTTACTGATCGCCGGGATTGCCGGAGCCGAGGTACAGGGTAGCACGCATCGGGCGTTTCATCGTGCTCGAGCCCTCACTCAATGAAAAAATTGCCGCCCTGCACTGAGGAAGTATTCCGGGCAGAATCCTGCGCCCAGATTCTCAAGGCGTAGTCACCCGCTGGCAGCTTGTCGATCGGCATCTTGAGGATTACGGGAACCAGCGGATTGCCGGGTTTCACATACTCCGTAATGGGAATCGTGGTGGAAGAAAAGACCTTCTGGTTGTTCGTCCAGTTGACGATGTCAAACTGGACTCCCAGTTGCGGATTGCCGTTTTGCAAAACGGGATCGTAAACCTCCACGTAGACAATCGGTTCCGATCCCTTCTTGAACTGATTGCTGCTGGAGGGCACAAGTTGCATGCCGCCCGCGACCATCGGCGCGCTTCCCTCGATCAGCGCCGGGTCGATATCGGCGCCGTTCAATGGCGAGGCAATGACCGTGCCGCCGAAAGCCGGACCGCTGAGCGTCAGCTGCCTGCCGGAGAACGGATCGACAATCAGCGGAGTAACGTATTTGCCGAACTTCGCGCCCCCGGCGTTCAGCACCAGTTTGAACGTGTAATCGCCGGGCGCAATCTTGAAGGAGTTTTGGTAATCGAACGAGTTCTCTGCCACGGACTGCTTTTCATCCTTGTCGAATCTTAGATCCACCGTGTCGCTGAAGCGGGCGGCCACGGACTTGTCGTCGCGGTAGGCGATTCCCATGACATTGATCTGCGACTCGAAGTTGCCCTTCTGCTTCTCGAACTCAATGGCGGAGCCGGGAATGGAAACGGACAGATTGACGCGTGCGACCCCGGGCCGAATGTAAAAGTAAGGCACGCGGACATGGACGGGGATCTCGCCTGCCTCAAAATTCCCCGCTTGGGCTTCGAGCGCCACCCCCTCGGTTTTTCCCGCCAACTGGTCCGGCCCCTTCGGTTCGGAATAGCCGTTACGGGCGCGGACCTCTGCGCCCGGGCGATCCACTTTCACATGGATTTTGTGATAGGCGCCTTCTTGACCCGGGTGGGGTGGGGCGTACCCAAGCAGGTAGTACTCGTTCATTTCCTCGGAGATCTTCGTCATCCCTGCCGCCAGATCGTTCGTATTGACTACTGGGAATCCGCCGGTTTTTGCGGCCAGGGCATAGAGGATTGAATCGTTGGAGCCGCCGCCTGCCGCGCGTACCGGGGCGGGCATTCGGTTACCGTCGCGGCGAACTACCGTGTCATGTGGTTGGGCATCACCGGGCGCGGACGTGAAACCCGTGGGATCGACGGGATACACGGCGATATTCGCCGCGTTCAGTGCATCGAGGGTGTCCTGAAATTCGGTTTGGAGATCGGAACGGAGATCAAACCCGGCGGAAATAAAGAGAAGGGTCTTGCGGCCCGGCGCGGCGCCCAGCATATTAGATGCCTCGCGAAGTGCCAGGAGGAGATTCCTGAGGGCAAACTCGGTTTGCTGCTGTCCCGGACTCCCTCCGCTCGTTCGGATGAGGCTTCCGGCCCCGATCGCAGGCCCACTGGCCGGGTTAGTTTGATTTTCGGAGACTTTGACATTCCTGACGGCTTTCAACAGCAGATCCTGGTTCGCCGTAAAGTTCTGATCAACCCGAAGGAAGCCTCCGAAGTCCATAACCGCCACCATCCGGTCAGGGGATGCTGTGT
This sequence comes from Terriglobia bacterium, assembly GCA_030049455.1. Lineage (GTDB taxonomy): Bacteria > Acidobacteriota > Terriglobia > UBA7540 > UBA7540 > Bog-366. Next base: position 2,637 of record JASIKV010000178.1, on the reverse strand, counting down.
CTTGCACAAATTTCACCGCCGCATCGCGTTCCGCCATTTGGCCATCGGAAGCCAGCCCCGCGTCCTCAAAAAAAAGTACCATGTACCGCGGGCGCCCGGGCGCGCTGCGGTCAAGATTCGTCTCGCGGGAAAAACTCGTGATGGGTTGTTCCGCGCCATCTTCAAAGACGTGGAAGTCCTTTTGCGTAAGGTCCTTGAGATAGTGTTGCTTCTTGTCGGTAACCACCACATCGACGAGGACCATTTTGGTTTCTGACTTGATGACCCCCGCCGCGGGTGTTTCCGCCTGCGCGAATGGATGGCGCGGAAGGCCCTGCGTCCCCACTCTTAATTGCGGCAAGCGCGCCAGCCCCGCTCCGCCCAGCGCGAGAAGAGAACCGACGGTAAGAATGAGGCGTCGTCGAAACATGATCCACTTTCCTAATCGTGGTCGTAGGGGGCACACCCCCCAGCGCCCCTAAGGCAGTTAATCCGGAATTTCCACCGTGCTGTTCAGCGCCGAGACCTGGCCGCTTTCGGAATCGCGCACCACCGTGCGCATCAGGTAGGTTCCTGGCTTCACGTTGAGCTCCGATTCAATCTTCACGCCCGATTGCAGGAATCGTGCCACGTTCTGGTCGCGCAGACGCAATTCCAGAACCTTTTGCTGGCTGGTTACATAATTGCCGTCGCGATCAAACACCGCGGTGACCAGGGTCAGGTTGTCGAGATTGCGGTCCGCCTCTTTACGGAAGTGCACCTGCTGAAGGTCAATGTGGGTCTCCACGTCAAGCTCCGCGTCGGTCTTGTCGACCATAAAGTACTGCGTGTTGACCCGAATGGGCAGGCCCAGCATTTCGTTGGTGGAAAGGAGAGCATCCTGAATCTCTTCCTTCTCCTGTCCCGCCGCATCTTCGGATTTCCTGGGGGCGTAGTAACCCTTGCGCGCCTGGATGGAGAGTCCTTTGGCTGAGACCAACGTGACCTTGAGGGAGTGAAAAGTGCCATCGTGCTTCAGATTCTGGGGAGAAAAGGCCAGCGTGTAATAAGTATCCGGATTGGCCGCCACGCGGAGAAATCCAGCCTCCAGGTCGTTGTTGTTCTCAATAAAGGTACCGCCCGTGTCCTGGGCGAGGGTTCCCATTACGCTGGCTTCCTCCGAGGCTTGTTCATTCAGCAATCTCTCTTTCAAGGAGGACATTTGGCCGTCCTGGGGCACGTCGCGCCCAGCCACGGAGGCGTCAGCGGTGAAGCCCGCGATGAAGAGTCCGCGGGAGTCCAGGGCACTCATCACGATGTTCGCGCGTAGGGCGCGGTCGGCGAGCCGGCTGAGTTGATCGCCCAGCGTCAGGGTGAGAAATCCATCGGAAATGAAGACCACCGAGCGCTGGCCGCGGAGCATGGCCATGCGGCCGATAAGCGCTTCAATTCCCTGCAAAGTAATCACGGCCCTCTTTTCGGTTTCGGCTTGCACCCGCATCGCCTCCATGCGGATCACTTCCACCGGAGGTGGTGGGCAGTATTTAGGGCCACCACAACAGAACGACTTTTCAGTCTGGACCAGTTTTACCACGTCGTTGGTTTGTCCGCTAAGACCCGTGAACTGGGAGATTAGGTAGGCCTCGTAGGGCGTAATCGCGCCGCATGTCTCGTCCGCCGTGATGAGAGGATGCGGGCGGATGTCCTGCAAGGTTTGATGCACCCTGTCAAGATCATCGGTGAAGTCCAGGGGCTTTTGCCCGGAGGCCGCGAACACTCCCACGTGGTCTCCCGCATGGACAGAGGTCTTGAGAAAGTGGTCAGCGGCATCGCGCGTGCGCGACAGCCCGGATATGCCGGTGTTAACGTCATCGAAGTAGAGCGCCAGGTATCGGCGCGGGGAAGTGAAATCCGGCGGCGTTTTCCCGGTGGCTTCCGATGCCGGATGTGATGTGGAGGCGCCGGGGAGATTCTCCGCGGCATTCAGAGCGGGCTTTTCCATTGTGAAGGTTTCGATGGTCTGCTTCTTGCCGCGATCAAAAAGCTGAAAATCCTCCTGGCGGAGGTTGTCAACCGCCTCGCCCTTCCCGTTGCGCACCACCACGCGCACCGTGACCAGGTTGCGCTCCACCTGCAGCTTAAAGGCGGGTGCAACGTCGCGGGTGGAAACTTCCTGAGGAGCGGTTTGCTCCCCTTTCACATGGACAGTAACAATGGTGGCATACGCCATCAGGACCGCCGCCAGGAGACCAGCGACACGCCATAATTTCCGGGGATGGAGAGCAAAGGGGTTGTTCATAACATTCCGTCCGAGTCGTTCGAATAATAAGGCATGAACGCCAGGGATTGAAGTACAAAGGCGAAGCAGCAATCCTGGTCTTTACCCTTTATCCTTTACCCTTTACACTTGTTGCCGGCCCGCGACCGTTCGGCCCTTAAGGAATCAACGTGCCCTATCAAGACCTGCGTGAGTTCATCGCGCGTCTCGAGCGCGAAGGCGAGCTGCGGCGCATCTCCGCGCCCGTCGATGTGGACCTGGAGATCACCGAAATCACCGACCGCGTCTCGAAGGCCGGCGGCCCAGCGCTGTTATTTGAAAAGCCCTGCTCCGCGCGCGATGGCGTGAATTACTCGGTTCCGCTGCTGATCAACACTCTCGGTACGAAGCGGCGGCTGGAA
>JASIKV010000012.1 GCA_030049455.1 Terriglobia bacterium | reverse complement strand
AAGGAGTTTTTGCTTCCCGTTTCCTCGCCCTCAACTACAAAATGCGCTTCCTTCAAATGATGGTAGGTCCTGTCGAGGGGCGTGCTTGATCCGCGCAGGGTCACGTGTACGGTTTTTTCGTCGATAGGATGAACACTGGTCAGCGTGGCCTTGTAGTGGCGGGCGTTGTAGATATAGCAGAGGGTGGCGGGCGCGGGCCGGTTGTCCACCGCCGCATCGAGCAATTGCAGGATGGTCGAAAGGAATTCCCCCACGCGCGGGCAGGCGCTGGTCCCGGCGCCGTCCAGCCGGCGCACGCGCCGCTGGGGATTGTTTTGCAATTCAGCGAGCGTGGCCTTTTCGGCCTGGGCGTATTGGTGAAAGTCGTAATCGGTGCTCGACAAAAAAGGTACCGAGGTGGAAAGCGCGCGCCCGGGGTCCACGCGGCTGATGATTCCTTCGAAAAGGTGGTCGCCGTTTGCCCTTTCCCTCGAGAGCTCCTTCTGCATGGCCGCGACCGACTGCCCCTTGGACGACTTCATGAAGCCGAAGAACGCGCTCGACTGCCCGGAACCCGTTCCGCGCAGCACTTCCGTGCCCGCGCCCCAGCGATTGATCGATAGCGGAGCCTTGGCAGGATCCGAACCAAACAGGATTTGAATCATCTGCTGCGGGTCGTCACCGGAGGTTTCGCCGATGCGCACATAGCCTCCGCCCACATCGTCCTTCCCCGTCCAGAAGAACAGCAGGCGCAGCTTGCAGGTCATCACGTAGTTGTAATCGGATTCGATTTTGTCCGGCCGGGCGATCCAGCGCGCGGCTTCCTGAATCGCCGCCTGATCGGAAGCATCGTCCCCCGCCGGTCCATTGCGGGAAAAACCCGGCGCCATGCTGACGGCCAGAAAAGCCATTCCCAATCCAGCAAGCCTGATCCGGCGAAGCATTGATTTGAGAAATCCTCCTGGCGCGGCGGCACGGAGATTTCGCTACGTCGCATCCTTTACCGGATGGGTTGGCTGAAGGTGCCAGATTTCCGACGCGTACTCCCTGATCGTCCGGTCGGAGGAAAACTTTCCGGAGCGCGCCACGTTCAGGATGGCCATTCGATCCCACACGTCGGGGGTGCGGTAGGCGGTGTCCACCCGCTCCTGAGTATGAATGTAGTCCCGCATGTCCGCCAGCAGCATGTAGTGGTCTCCGCCGTCCAGAAGCGACTGCACGATGGGCCGGAAGATTCCGGGCTCCATCAGGCTGAAGAAATCTTTCTCGATCAGCAGAATCGCGCGGCGAATCTCCTCATCGCGATTGTAGATGTCGCGGGGATTGTAGGTGGCGCGGCGCTGCTCCACTTCCGCGGCTTTCAGGCCGAAGATGAAGATGTTGTCCTCGCCCACTTCCTCGAGGATCTCGATGTTCGCGCCATCCAGCGTTCCGATGGTCAAAGCGCCGTTCAGCTGCATTTTCATGTTGCCGGTGCCGGAGGCTTCAGTGCCGGCGAGGGAAATCTGCTCGCTCAGGTCGGCGGCGGGAATAATCTTCTGCGCCAGCGAGACGCGGTAATTGGGCATGAACACGACCTTGATTTTGCCGTCCATCTGCGGGTCGCCATTCACCACTTCCGCCACCTGGTGAATCAATTTGATGATCAGCTTGGCCATAAAATAGCCTGGCGCCGCTTTCGCCCCGAAGATGAACGTGCGGGGAACGATGTCAAGGTTGGGATTCTGCTTCAGACGGTCGTAGAGCACGATGATGTAGAGCACCAGCAGCAATTGCCGCTTGTATTCGTGCAGCCGCTTCACCTGCACGTCAAAAAGCGAATCGGGGTTGACGCGAATCCCCGTCTCGAGCGCGATCAGGTGGGCCAGCGCTTCCTTGTTTTCGCGCTTCGCCGCGCGGAATTTCTTGCGGAAGGCGGGATTGTTCGCCAGCGGTTCAAGCTTTCGCAGTTCGTCCAGATTCGTGATCCACTTCTTGCCGATGGCCTCGGTGATCAGCTTGGAGAGGGGAAAATTGGAGTTCAGCAGCCAGCGGCGCGGCGTGATGCCATTGGTTTTGTTGTTGAACTTCTGCGGCCAGAGTTCCGCGAAGTCGCGCAGCACTTCCTTTTTCAGAAGCTCGGTGTGAAGTTTGGCGACGCCGTTCACCGAGCACGAACCCACGATGGCCAGGTGGGCCATGCGGATGTATCGCTCGCCGGATTCGTCAATGATGCTCATGCGGCGCAGCCGGGCGTCATCCATGGGCCAGCGGGTGGCCACTTCGCGCATCAGCCGCGCGTTGATTTCGTAGATGATCTGCAAGTGCCGGGGCAGCAGGCGCTCAAACATCTTGATGGGCCACTTTTCGAGCGCCTCCGGCAGGATGGTGTGGTTGGTATAGCCGACCGCGGAGGTGGTGATTTGCCACGCATCGTCCCAGCCCAGGCCCTCGCGGTCCATCAGCAGGCGCATCAGTTCCGGAATCACCAGCGAGGGATGCGTGTCATTCAGTTGGATGAAAGCTTTGCGGGGGAAAGCGGACCAATCGCCGGAATCCTTCTTGTAGCGGCGCAGAATGTCTTGAATCGAGCAGGAAACGAAGAAGTATTGCTGCTTCAGGCGGAGCTCCTTGCCCTCGAACACGTTGTCATTCGGGTAGAGAACCTTGGTCAGGTTTTCCGCCAGGACTTTGTTGGCCACCGCATCCACGTAGGAGCCGCGATTGAAGTCGTCAAGATCAAATTCCTCCGCCGCCTTGGCGCTCCAAAGGCGCAGAGTGTTTACCGTGTGCGCGCCGTAACCCACCATGGGCAGGTCATAAGGCATTCCGATGACGGTCTTGTAATCCACCCAGTGCCACTGGATGCCATCCTCCCTTATTCGCGATTCCACCCTGCCCTCGAACTGAACCTGAAATGAATATTCGGGGTGCGCGATTTCCCACGGGTATCCGAGCTTCAGCCAATCGTCGGGAACCTCAACCTGATACCCGTTGACGATGCGCTGATTGAAGATGCCGAAGTCGTAGCGCAGTCCGTAACCGACCGAGGGCAGGTTGAGCGTGGCCAGCGAATCCATAAAGCACGCCGCCAGCCGCCCCAGCCCGCCGTTGCCCAGGCCCGCATCCGGCTCCTGAGCCAGCAGGTCTTCCCACCCGATGCCGACCTCCTCAATCGCCTGGCGGCAGGCGTCTTCCAGCAGCAGGCTCATGACGTTGTGCTCGAACGACTGGCCGATCAGGAATTCCAGCGACAGGTAGTAGATGCGTTTCACGTTCTCGCGATGGTGCGCCTGCTGGGTGGCGATCCAGCGCTCAATCAGACGGTCGCGCACCGCCAGCGCGAAGGCGTAATAACGGTCGCGCGAGGTGGCGCTGTAGCGGTCCTTGGCCAAAGTCCGGCGCAGGTGATGCATGAAAGACGCGCGCAGTTCTTTCACCTGCCTCTGGTCAGCATCCACATGCGCTTGAGCAGCCGGAAGGTCAGCTTCGGATGGCATGTTGTCTCCTCAAGGTTATTGGGCTGGTCGCCTCTTTACATCTTACCTCTTAGCGTTACTTCTTCTTTTCAGGCGTGTGAATCCGATATGAACGAACCGCGCTTGGTCGTGTTTCCCACGCTGCCTGTACTTCTCCGCGATTATCGCTCTTACAGACCCAATAGTCCAACGCAGGGATGGCCCTTGCGGCGGCCCCCCAAGGGGGAATTATAGGGACAGGGAAAGCCAATGAGTGATGGCATCCAGTGAATCCTTTCGCCTGTCAGCATCTTTAGGCGGATAATTGCAAAATGCAAACTGAAGTGCGCGAAGTGCGCGGCCTGGAGCTCGATTCGCAAACCCGGTGCAGGCACTACAACGGGCCAACCGACATCGTGGCCATTAAGATGCGGTGCTGCGGCGTGTTTTACGCCTGCAAGGATTGCCATGCGGCCCTGGCCGGCCATCCCATCGAAGTTTGGCCGAAGATCGAGTGGAACCAAAAGGCGATCCTCTGCGGCGCCTGCCGCGCCGAGTTGACCATTCGGCAGTATTTGGAGAGTGGTTTTCAGTGTCCAACATGCCAGGCGCCCTTCAACCCAGGGTGCAGGAACCACTATCAGGATTACTTTGAGTACTGAAATGCGTTAACGCGGAAGGCGAGGGCCAGGAGGAACCAAGGAAGCGTTCAGTCCCCACATTCCCAAAGGTGGCGCTACTTTGCGCTCGCAACCTTCCCTTGTCCCAGCGCCCGCGCGATGAGTGCGCGGCCTTCTTCCTGAATCCGCCGCAGGTGCTCGGCGCCTTTCATGCTCTCGGCATAAAACTTGTAAACATCTTCGGTGCCCGAGGGGCGCGCGGCGAACCATCCGCCTTCGGTCACGACCTTGATTCCGCCAATGGGCGCGTTGTTCCCGGGCGCATTCGAAAATTTGGCGATAATTTTGTCGCCCGCCACTTCCGTGTCCGGCACCTGCGCGGGCGTCAGGCTGCCCAGCGCGGCTTTTTCCGCGGGCGTTGCGGGTGTGTCAGTGCGCGCATAGACCATTTCGCCGAATTCGCTGGTGAGGGCGCGATGCCGCTCGGAAGGGTCGCGGCCGGTTTTGGCCAGAATCTCCGCGGCCAGCAAGCCCAGAATCAGGCCGTCCTTGTCCGTGCTCCACACCCCGCCATTGGTGCGCAGGAAAGAGGCGCCGGCGCTCTCTTCGCCGCCAAAGCCCAGCGCGCCTGT
>JASIKV010000177.1 GCA_030049455.1 Terriglobia bacterium | reverse complement strand
TTACAAAGGCAGGCATTATAGCAGAGCATTGGGGGCGAGAAAGAATGCGAAGCAGGAATGTGCCCTTCGCGGTTGGATGAGACACGGTCAATTGCAGTGCGCCGCGGCGAGTGGGACAATACTGGGACGTCATTTATCGCAGTGGTGGAAGGAGGTCCCATGCCATCGACACGATACGTCGCAATCCCCGGCAGCGAACGCGAACCGGTCCACGGGGCCGCCAAAGTGCGGCCCGCAGACCCCAAGGAACCCGTTCAGGCAACCGTCATGCTACGCGCGAAAAGGCGGGCAAAGGGCGTGAAGACACTCGAGCGATTGATCGCCGGCGGCGGGCGCCTGAGCCGCGCGCAATATGAAACTCGGTACGGCGCCGACCCGAAGGACGTGAAGGCGGTGCAGAAGTTCGCGCGCGCATACAAGCTGAAAGTTTCAAGCGTGAATCGCGGGGCTCGCACGCTGGTGCTTTCCGGGCAGGCCGCAGCGTTCAACCAGGCGTTCCAGGTTGATTTGGCGCACTACGAAGGTCCGCAGGGAACTTACCGCGGGCGCACCGGGGCTATTTCGGTTCCCGCCGCGCTCAAAGGAGTAATCGTGGGCGTACACGGGCTGGACAACCGCCCGCACGCGCGCCCGCACTTTCGCCTGGCGTCCGCCGCGCGTGGCGCCGCCCAGCCGCACGCGGCGGCGCAATCCGTTTCCTACACGCCGCTTCAGGTGGCGCAATGCTACGACTTCCCTTCCGCAGTCAACGGCCAGGGGCAGACCATCGGAATCATCGAGCTCGGCGGCGGGTACACACAATCGGATTTGAATTCCTACTTCGAGTCGCTGGGAATCTCGCCCGCCCCCAGCGTCGCAGCCGTTTCCGTTGACGGCGCCAAGAATCAACCCACCGGCAGCACCAACGGCCCGGACACGGAAGTGATGCTCGACATCGAAGTGGCGGGAGCGGTGGCGCCCGCGGCAAAAATCGTGGTCTACTTCGCGCCCAATACGGACGCCGGATTTCTCGACGCCATCAACCAGGCCCTGGGCGACAAGCAAAACAACCCTTCGGTGATCTCGATCAGTTGGGGCGGGCCCGAATCCACCTACACCGCGCAATCGTTGCAGTCCTACAACTCCGCCCTGCAATCCGCGGCGGCAGTGGGCGTAAGCGTTTGCGTGGCGGCGGGTGACAATGGCTCGACCGACGGCGTGACCGACGGGCTGCAGCACGTGGATTTCCCCGCTTCCAGCCCTTACGCCCTGGCCTGCGGCGGAACGCACCTGATCGCGAGCGGCAGCACGATTTCCAGCGAGAGCGTTTGGAATGACCAGCCCTCCGACGGCGCCACGGGCGGCGGAATCAGCGCCACGTTTCCCCTTCCCACCTGGCAGTCGGGCGCGCACGTGCCGCCGTCCGCGAATCCAGGCAGCTTCGTGGGCCGCGGACTTCCCGATGTCGCCGGTGATGCCGACCCCGACACGGGATATCAGGTAGAGGTGGACGGTTCGAAAACGGTGGTGGGGGGAACCAGCGCCGTTGCACCGCTCTGGGCGGGCCTGATCGCGCGGTTCAACTCCGGACTGAAATCGACGGCCGGATATTTGAACCCCACGCTCTACCAGGCGCTCGCCGCAACGGCCGGAACGCTTCACGACATCACCAGCGGCAACAACGGCGCCTATCAGGCCGGACCGGGATGGGACGCCTGCTCGGGCTGGGGCACCCCCAACGGAGCCGTGATTTTCCAGGCGCTCGCTGCCGCGCCCTCCGGCGCGACTTCGAGAGCGGCTTCCAAATCCTCCGGAAAAAAGAAACGCAAGCGCCGATAGGCAGACGTGGCAAGGCCATCCTGCCCGTGATTGTTTCACGGCCAGGATGGCCTTGCTACGGACTCGCGACGAGGAATCCCATGGCATCCTCCCATACTCTCATCGTCGAACCCGATGACGGCCGCGCCGCAGTTCTCCAGGCCTTGAACGCCGCGACGAAAAGCATCGACCTGACGATTTACGAGCTCAGCGATCCGCAGATCATGTCCGCCCTGGAATCGGCCCAGGCGCGCAAGGTGGCGGTGCGCGTCCTTTACAACTGGAATTCCTTCACCACCCGCATGCGCCAGACGGATATCACGCCGGCGATCCAGCAACTGACGAAGGCGGGAATCCAGTCGAAGCCCGCGCCCGCGGCTTTCGAGGTGACGCATGAGAAGGCTTTCGTGATCGACGGCTCAACCGCCATCGTGATGAGCTTCAATCTCACCACGGAATACTTCGGGGAGACACGCGATTTCGGAATCATTTCGACCGTCCCCGCAGAGGTCGCAGAAATTGCAGCGGTGTTCGAAGCCGATTGGGCAAACAAAGCGATTACGCCCAAGGCAGCGTCGCTCGTCTGGAGCCCTGTGAATTCAAGCGCCAAATTGACTTCGCTGATTGCCGGGGCGAAGCATACCCTCGACATCTACTGTGAAGAATTCGATGATCCCGGCACACTGGGCGCGATGGTCGCAGCCGCCAAGCGCGGCGTGAAAGTGCGCTGCATCGCCGCCGTGCTGCAGGGCGAGGGCAAGGTAAACGGCAACGCGCGCGGCATCACTTAC
>JASIKV010000176.1 GCA_030049455.1 Terriglobia bacterium | reverse complement strand
CGAAGGGTATTGGACCCTAGTGTCTCAGTTTGAATTCTGTAGCTGCGGTCTATCGGCCGTCGTCGGAGATTGTCCGTCAGCCGGCGGACAAGCCCCGTAGAATGGGACGCTCATAGATCGCCGCTACAGCGGATTGCGCCAGACTCTCCTGTGCTCCTGAAAATTCAAACTGAGGCGCTACCGGGCGCGTCCTGACTTTTCTGGCATGGGCTTGCAGCCCCTGCGCACGGGCTGCAAGCCCGCGCCACGGGGGCATATCCCACTCATTTTTAACACGGCCGGCTAAAACCAAATCCCCGCCGGCCCGTCAAAGCAATCAGTAGACAATCTACCACCCACGTGGTAGATTGCCTGCCACTATGGGAAAACAAGCGATTACGGACCGGATTGAACTTGTCTACGGCTCGCTCGACATGCTGATTCTGCGCACCCTGCTGTGGGGGCCGACGCACGGGCATGGCATTGCCAAGTCAATTGAGAGAATGTCGGAAGATACGCTGAAGGTCGAACACGGCTCGCTTTATCCCGCCCTGCAACGCCTGCAACAGGAGGGCTGGATCGTGGGTGAGTGGGGGGTTTCCAAAAACAAGCAGCGCGCCAAGTATTACCGGCTTACCGCCCGTGGGCGCCGGCAATTGCTTGCGGAAACCTCACGCTGGGAGCGTTTCGTGCGCGCCATCACCGGCGTTCTGCGCCCGGCGGAATGACAAAATTTGAAGTCATCAGTTGTCAGTCGTCAGCAAAAACTGCGCGATGCCGCGGCTGAACGGCTCTTTTACAGAATACCGGCAACTGACGACTGAAAGCTAACATGAGTTTTCGCGGGCAACTTTCCAAATTCGCGGCGCGGTTCCGGCGAACGAAACCTTTGGACGATCTCGACGCGGAAATCCACGCGCATTTGCAGCTGGAGGAGCAGGAAAACCTGGAATCCGGCATGCCGGCGGACGAAGCGCACTTTGCGGCGCTGCGCAGTTTTGGAAACGTCACCCTGGCTGAGGAGAGGAGCAGGGACATGTGGGGGTCGAACAACTTCTCAATTGAGTTCATTCTGCAGGATTTCCGCTACGGCATTCGTCAGTTGAGCCGCAGCCCGGGATTCACGCTGGTGGCGGCCGTGACTCTGGCGCTCGGAATCGGCGCGAATACCGCAATCTTCAGCGTTGTGAATACTGTGTTGCTTCGACCCCTGCCGTATGCGCATCCGGAGCGCCTGGTGCGTCTCTATTCGGAGTTTCCCACGTTCCAGAACGGCGGGCTGCACCGGTTCTGGATTTCCCCGCCCGAATACCTCGACCTGAAGCGCGAGACGACTTCGTGGGAATCGCTTGAGGCGTGGGTCAATAGCGGGGTCAACGTAGCCGGAGAGGTGGAGCCCATCCGTGCCTCGGCCAGCTACGTAACCGGCGGGCTGCTTTCCACTCTGGGGGTCTCTCCGGCACGCGGCCGCCTGATTACGCCCGCGGATGACGCCCCGGGCGCGCCACTGACCGCGGTGATTTCCTACGGCCTCTGGCAGCGCGCCTTCGGGGGCGAGGCCAACATCGCCGGACACGATACGCTGCTTAACGGGCGGAAATGCACGATTCTGGGCGTTATGCCGAAGGGATTCCAGTTCCCGCCGGGAGAAGTCGATCCCCCCGACCTTTGGGTTCCGCTTCAACTCGACCCCGCCAAGCTTGATGACCGAGGCTCACATTATCTCTATCTCCTCGGCCGTCTGAAGCCGGGCACCAGTTTCCAGCAGGCGCGATCGGAATTGGACGCGCGCGTAAAGTATTGGGGCACGCTCGACAACGGCCGCAAAGTTCACCGCCTGAACCCGAAAAACCATCCGCTGGTCAGCTACCTTTTCCAGGACGAAGTCGTGCGAACCGTGCGGCCGGCGCTGCTGATGCTGCTTTGCGCCGTAGGCCTGGTGCTGCTCATCGCCTGCGTCAATGTCGCCAACCTGCTGCTGGCGCGGTCGGAGGGGCGGCAGCGCGAAGTGGCCGTGCGCAGCGCCATGGGAGCAAGTTTCACGCGCTTGCTGCGGCAATTTGTGACGGAAGGCACCATCCTGTCCTTGCTCGGCGCGCTCCTGGGCGTGGCGCTGTCTGCCGCCGCGCTGAGCTTCATCAAGAAAAGCGCCGCCCTCAGCATCCCGCGCGCGTCGGAGATTGGCCTCGACGGGAGGGTGCTCCTTTTCGCCGTGGCTGTTTCAATTCTCACCGGCATTTTCTTCGGGCTTGCACCCGTCTTTCACCTGATTGTCAGCAATATTTACGAATCGCTGAAGTCGGTTACTCGAAGCTCGACTTCAACTGCGGCGGCAAAACAATTTCGCCAGGCCCTCGTCGTCGCGGAATTGGGTTTGGCGCTCGTACTGCTGATCGGCACCGGACTGATGATCCGCGCCTTCTGGAAGCTTCAGGAAGTGGACGCCGGATTTAACCCTCACCAGGTCGTCAGCATGAGCATTACGCTTCCCCGCGCGAGCTACCCCGATCCCAAGACGCTGCTCAGTTTCTGGACGCGCCTTCAGGAACAAGTCTCCGTATTGCCGGGAGTGGGCGGCGTGGGACTGGCCACCGGACTGCCTCCCCTGCGGCCCCTGAACGCCAACGATACGCAAATTGAAAACTTTGTAATGGTTAAGGACGGCCCGATCCAAAACGTCGACTACTGGCAGACCGTGAACAAGGATTTCTTTCCCACCCTGGGAATCCGCCTGATTGAGGGCCGGCTTCTTGACGAGCATGATGGCGCGGGCTCGCCCAACGTGGCCGTCATCAACCTGAGCATGGCGCGAATGTTCTGGGGCAACCAGAGCCCGGTGGGACGCCGCATCCGCCCGGGGTTTTCCGACCCTTGGTGCACGGTCGTCGGCGTGGTTGCGGATGTCAAAAACGCGGGGCTTGACCACCCGGCCGGGACCGAGCTTTTCCTTCCCTACAACCAACCCCAGGGGATGGAGGATGCGGGAATCCGCTCAATGTACATTCTGCTGAGATCTTCCGGAAA
>JASIKV010000011.1 GCA_030049455.1 Terriglobia bacterium | reverse complement strand
GTTTGCGGTCAGGAGTCCGACGCAGAGGCTCAGCGGCCAGCCGATGGCCGGTCCCAACTTGCCGAGCTTCGGCGCCGCTGCGCCGTAAACGAAAATGCTCCCGCCCCAGAGCAAGCCCATGAGGATGGTCAGCGAGTAGAACGAGACGGCCTGAGGGGCCCTGTATTTTCGCCATGTCTGGTTCTTCTTGAAGAGGTAAGCGCAGAAGGCAAGGTTCGAGACCGCGCCGCCGAGAAGCATCAGTAGCCAGACTAGATTTGACCCAGCAAACGCGCTGTTGCCGAAGCGGATTGCAGACTGAACAATCCCCTGAGCCGAGCTATAGCCGATATTGAAGACGGCCGAAAGAATCCCGGCGCCCGTGCAGAGTAACAGACCGATCCAAAATGGCCGCGCCTTTCCGACCATCTTTCGCTGCGCGTCTTCGTTTTGTTGCCGCCGCTCTTTCAGCTTCCCTGCGTAACCACAAAAACCAATCCCCAGGAGCGCCACCGCGGTCCCCAGCATGATGGCCTTGCCTTGCCTCTGCAAGAGCTCTCCGGGAGCCAGCACAAACATGGGCAGGAGCGAGCCTAAGGAAGCGCTGATCGCCAGCACAAACGTGTTGCCAAGCGAGATGCCGATGGCGCTTACGCCCTGGCCAAACATGATCGCACCGAACCCCCAGGCGAAACCACTGACCAGCGCGATGACAAGGGCGCGAGTGGGTGCAGTCGCCAGGGCTTCGCGCAAGTGCGAAACCGAAGCTGCCGCAACGCCGACCGGCATGAGGACACAGGAAATCACGATGAAAAGCGCCCATACGTTTTCCCAAGACCACCGTCCCAGGTATCGCATGGGCAGCGTGAAGGTTCCATTCATCAGCCCCGAAGCTAATGCCAGCGTGAGTCCCAAGGCCATTGCAGAGGAGATCGAGTTCATAGTGCCTTCAATTTGCCTTGCTCCTGCATGTGGAGCCAGTTTACGTAAGCCGTGTAGAGATTGGCTGAATCGGGCGACCCGCAAAAAGCCGCCGAGCCGGGTTGGTTCATCATCCCCTGATACTCGTACACCAGAATCTTGTCAACCCACGGCGAGACAGCCTCCAACTGGCGGACGACACGATCGAAACGGGCAGGAACCAACGGGCTGGTATAAATGCCCGGCCGAGGTTCGAAACTCTCGATGAACTTCGCCAAGGAGGGCGACAGGGTGTCCACTTCCCGGATAGCGTGATCCAGGAAAACAGGAGGCGGCAGACCTTTCTGCGGAGCCCCTTCAAAATCGAAGATCTCTACATCCGCCCAGATCGCCGACCGGCGCGCCCGGTCATGTGCCTTCTTCAATCCCTCATAGTAGGCTGAGGTCTCTTCCACCCGCGACTTGCGGACCCCAACCTCATCCTGGTAAGCGATAATGTCAACATCCAGGTCCGCCAACTGGCGAACATACTCGTCGTCGGGGACGGCGAAGCGGGTTCCGTAAGGAGCGATCAGAATGCGGGCGTGCGGGGTCAACTGCCGCGCCAGCCGCGAAGAAGCATTGACGTATTGTATGTATTGCTCGGTGAAGCGGGGGATGATCTCAATTTCATCCGGCCAGTACCAGCCATAGAAACTCTGGTGGTGGCCATAAAACCGGATAATCTCCTCGATCGCTTGCAACCGCTTCTTGGCCGTCACAGGATCGGAGATGGCATTGGGGCCTCCCCAGTTGCCGTAGAAGCCTGCGCCGATAAAAAATTTCACACCGTATTTGTCTGCCGCGGAGAGGACTGCCTCCAACGGATCGGGGCAAGCCAAATGCCACTGAGGGAAAATGGTCGTGCGGACAAACGAGCGGTAGTAAAGAGCTGTTCCCATCAGCACCAGAAACTCCATCCCCACCTGCGCGATTTCTTTGATTTTCGCATCCCACTGCTGGCCGGTGAAGGAAGCACATGTGGCGTTCCAATCGACCCCCTCAACGGTGGAGGGATGCTGAAATTCAAACCAGCTTCCCGAGATCGGTTTGATAGCCATGGGGGAGGGCGGCGGAGAGGAATTCGCGTTCTGCGGATTGACAGTCAGCATCGCTCCGCCCGCGCTCAATGCCCAAAGAAAGCCCCTCCGAGTTGTCTCTCGCATCTTTAAACGCCCTTTAGTCTCGTTCCCGGGCATGTTACATTCGCACTCGCTCTTGGGTCTGATGCAGGCTTTCGGCCATCTGATAAATCGTCATATGCGGATCATTAGACCAGAGGATTCCCCGGCTCTCATCTTTAGTTCTACATCACCTATTTGAAGCCGGCGCCTTCGACAATCCTTACGGAACGGTCGGCGGCGACATTCTTAAATTCCTGCACAATCCCGGAAGGCCAGCGAATTTCCACTCGATCCGCCGTTTTGTGGGGACCCAAACCGAAATGAACCGGTCCAGCGCTCGATGACGCGTATCCCGTCGTATAAACAACATGATTGTATTGCGTCAATTCGCCTGCCACGACTTTGATTCTTGCGCCGATGCCGTCGCGATTGCTTTTGGTTCCTTCTAGCTTGAAAGCCAGCCAGTGACTCTCGCCGGGGCTATCGTTGATCCAGATTTCCGCCGGCGTGCTGAGAGCACTGGTCACGACGTCGAGCTTTCCATCGCCGTTGAGGTCTCCCACCGCCGATCCACGGTGCCGCTTGGGTGGCTGCGCGGCAAGGCCGGCTTCCGCGGTGAGCGCCCGGAATTTGAATCCCCCCAGATTCTGGAACACAGTATTGTGCTGGTCCCTCGGCATATCGGGCCTTGTGACTCCCTCAACGTGTCCTCCCGTGACGAACAAGTCCTTCCAACCGTCGTTGTCGAAATCGGCGAGCGTCGGCGAATAACCCGCCATCGGCAGGCTCAGGCGAGCCATGCCGCTCGAAACCGTCACGTCCTCGAACTGGCCGCCGCCCAAATTGCGAAACAGGGGATAAGTCTGATAATTGAGCGCCACGTAGGCGATATCCGGCAAGCCGTCGTTATCAATGTCGCGGAAGTCTACGCCCATCCCCGAGATGAATTGGCCGTTCTCCGTCAGCGCGACGCTCGCTTCGAAAGCAACCTCCTCGAATTTTCCGCCGCCCTTGTTATGGAACAGCCAGTTCGACATCGTATCGTTCGTTACGAACAAATCCAACCAGCCATCCAGATCGTAATCCGCAACGCCCACGCCCATGCCTTTTCCCGGGTGTGCGCGAAGTCCCCATTCCGCGGAAACGTCGCGAAACGTTCCGTCGCCGTTGTTGAGGAAGAGTTGGTTGGGTGTCGTCTTGTAAAACTTTGGATGGCAATAGTCGTGGACGCCGGGCTGATAGTAGCACGGCGGCTCGGTCTTGACGTCCCAGGCGAAGTAGTTGAGGACGAACAAATCAAGCAAGCCGTCGTTGTTGACATCCAGCCAGGCTCCGCCCACTGACCATAGCGGGCCAAACTCTGGATCCTGGGTGACCAGCCCCGCTTTCTCCGTGACATCCGTGAATGTACCGTCACCGTTATTGTGATAGAGATGGTTCGCGTGAACGCCGCCGACAAACAGGTCCAGATGGCCGTCGTTGTCGTAATCGCCGACGGCGACGCCGTTTGAGAAGCCCGCGCCGGTAAGCCCTGCTTTCTCGGTAACGTCCCTGAAATTCCCTTTGCCATCGTTTTCGAAGAGCCGATTCGAATACTGGGGCGAAGTTTTGATCAGGGAATGAATGTCAGCCCCATTCGCGAAAAAAACGTCGAGATGGCCGTCGTTGTTGTAATCAAACAGGCCAACGCCGCCCGCCATCGTTTCCGGGGCGTGCCGCTCCGGCGTTTCGCAACTGTCAAGCTGGAAATCGATCGGACGGTAGGTGAAGTGGATGGGTGAGGCCGGGGCTTCGCCCCTCGATCGTATCGCTCCCCCGGCCATCAAGAGGGTCAAGAATTCACGCCGTTGCATCGGTTCCAATCAGTGTTTCCCAGCTTCAGGGACAGCAGACGCTCGATCAGGATTCGTGCCGTTCTTCGCTCCACCGATCCGGCTGAGCAATGGACCCGCATCCCTCGGCCGCTTATGCATCGAGCCTTAGTTGGAGAATTCATTCGCTCGAATCAGTAAACAAACAGAGTTTCCTTTTCAGCCAGCGATGAGTCCACTCAAAACTTTCATTCCGTAGCTGCAGCACCCCCCGGCAGACGCACGGTAAACAAGAGACGCTCAATCGATGAGGTAGCCTGGTCGGCTTCGGAACTCTGTTGCCTGAGGCGCATCATCTGATCTTGTTCCTCGGCAGCTTTGTCACTCTCTCCCATCTTGAGGTAAGCCGTGCGCAAGAGACCATGGGCGAGATAGAGCGTCGGCTGAACCCGCACAGCGGAGAGGAGCTGCTCGACCGCGGCCTGGTAGTTTCCCTCGTCCAGGAGAATCTGTCCGGCCAGCGCCCTGCTGGCTGCATCTTCGGGGTTAAGTGTCACCGCCTGAGTGACTGCCTTCTGCGCGTCCGGCAGGTTGACCGGGGTCATGTTGGTGATGGCTAGAGCTTCGTAATAATAAGCGTCCGCCTCCCGGCATCCGAGGGCAATTGCTAAATCGAGCATCTGCTTCGCTTGTCTCGATTGCAGTTCGTCCTGCAAGATCATGCCGTTCACGAGGTAGGGGAGGTCCCACGCCGGCCAGCGGGACTCAATTTGCGCCAGCACCTTCATGGCTTCTTCATTTCGCACCTCGTCGGCGTGAGATCTCCCGTGCGCCATCGGCAACTCAAGAGCAATCGCCCGCGCCAGCCATAAGTCAGGCGCATCCGGAATCAGGCGGGTTGCGTCTTCCAGCAATGCCGCCGCCTGCGTGAATTGACCGTGTTGGATCAGAAACGCAGCGGCCTCAAAATACATGTCGGTGCGCCGGGGGGCCGCGCGAATACCGCGATTCAGCGAGTCCACCGCTTCGGCGGTCTTGCCCATAGAATCCAGGATCTGGGCGCGAAGTATAAAGTAGTCGCCGGCGCGCTGGTCGGCGGGAATTTCATCGAGTTGGGCCAGCCCGGCTTCGGGACTGACGGAATGAAACACGGCGATGGCCAGGTCGAGCTTCGCATTCGGCGCCTTTTGAAGAAATTCCGCCGCCAAACCATACTGGTCATGCTCCAGCAGGGCTTTCCCGCAAGCGGCCAGAGTGGCGGCATCGGCGTCCGCCGCCAGCACCTCCCGGAAGGCTTCATCAGCGCGCTTTTCTTCTCCCTGGTTCAGCAGGTACTGGGCCAGGCGGGCCTTCAGAGCGACATCGTTTGGGTTCTCATTCACCGCGGCTTGCAATGATTCCAGATACCTGGCGCCCTGCTGCTCCGGGGAGAGAGCGAGAAAATCAAGCAGACCCGAGCGCGCGCGAGGCTGGGCGCCGCCGGCAGAGGCTTCCTTGAATAAGGATGCCAGCACCGCCTCGCGTTCCTCCGTGCGGCCCAGTCTTCCCAGCGCCTGGCTGTAATGAATCAAAATGCCCCGATCGTGGGGAGCAAGCTTGAATGCCTGCTGCAAGAGCGCCGCTGCTTCCTGCGGCTGATCACGCCTTAAATAGATTTGCCCTAGCCAGTCCAGAAGCTGGGGATTGTTTGGATCGTTTTTCTGAAGCGCCTGGAAATCTGCCAGTGACGGGTCAAGCCGGTTCATCTGGAAATTGAGGGCCGCGCGCGTGTAGCGGGCCTCAAACATCGCCGGATCGAGTTTGAGCGCCTCATCCAGATGGGCCAGGGCCTTTTCCGGACTGTCCGTTGCCTCACCTGCGCCGAGCTGATACTGGCCCATTGCGTCCTGCGGGTGCCTGCGCACGAATTCCTGAAGTTTGGGAAGACCTTCTTCGAACCGGCCTTGGAGGATCAGCGACAAGCCCAGCTCCCGCTGGGCAACCTCGTCGTTAGGACGCAGCTTCAGGTACTTTTCCAAGGTGCTGGAGGTGTCCTCATAGTACCCGAGCGCTTCCGTGGCCTGAGCTAAAAGCAAGAGCACATCGGCGCGACCCGGAGCCAATCGCGCCGCTCGGTACAGGACGGCACTTGCCGCCAGAAAATCCTTCGTCGCACTCAAAAGGTCACCATAGGCGTAGAGAGCGTCGACGTCTTCGGGTTTTGACCGCAGAGCAGCCTCGAACACCTGTTGCGCTCGCTCAAGGTGCCCGCCACGGCGTGCGGCCACCCCGAGGTTGTACAGGACGTCGAAGTTCGAGGGGTCGGCTTTCAAGGCCTCGCTGAAGGATTTCTCCGCTCGATCGTATTCTTGACATTGCGCATAGCCCAGGCCAATGGAGAAGCTATAGCTTGGGTCTTGCTCTGTTTTCTCTTCCAGCGCGCTGAGCACGGGCATCGCTGACTTGCAGTTGCCCACAAGAAGGAGGGCTTGAGCCTTCAGCAGTTGCGCAACGGGTTGGCTTTGCGAAGTTGCCGCGAGACGGCTCAAGCACGCCAGTGCTTCCGCGCCGTCCTTTCGCTGCACACTCATATCGGCAAGCTGCAGGTTTGCGTTCGCATGATGCGGATCAATGGCCACGACGCGCCTGAAACTCTCTTCCGCTTTCTTGAGGTTGCCCGTGGCAAGATAGTGGTTCCCGAGATTGTTCAATATAACGGGGGAGCCGGGCGCGATCTGGAGGGCGCGGCCGTAGAACTCCTCGGCCTCGGAGTATTTCCGCTGGGAATCAAGAACCACGGCCATCAGGCTCAACGCCGGAAGGTCGCGAGGATCAGCGCGCAATACAGAGCGGAGCGCGCTCTCGGCATCGGCAACTCGGCCTTCCTGAAAATCCTCCGCCGCTTTCTGGTCAATGGAACTCGACGCTTGGGGGAGAGCAAGGCAGGTCTCCACAGAAAGAAAGAGGACGGCAACCAATGCCGTCCTCCCAAAGGCCTGACAGCAACTTAAGCGAGGCCGAATCATAGAACTAATACTACACAGCTACATCCGAACCCTCAATGGCCTCGCCGGCCTAAAAATAGAACTTCATGGCCATTTGGATCTGGCGCGGCGAGTTGGCGTCCGGCCCCGTAATCTGCCCGAAGGCGCTGTTGCTGGGCGAGACGGTTGTATTGATGTTGCCGAATTGCGGGTGATTGAAGGCGTTGAACCATTCCGTACGGATTTCCAGGTGCATGCCTTCGCGAAGTCTGTTCATGGAAAATTGCTTGAAGAGCGACAGGTCCGCGTTTGCCGTGCCGGGAAACCGCACCCAGGGAAGAGTTCGAGGCGTGTCGCCGATGGTGTAAGGCGCGGGCTGTTGGAAGACCTGAGGATTGCCAAAGTACCCGCCACCCTGCGACTCCGGGAGGAACCACTTGGACCTCGCGTTGGTCTTTGGCGTGCCGGCCAATTCCGGCGACTGACCATACCCGGGCAGGCCAGGAACAGCCGTCGAAATGGTCATGATCATGGGCTGGCCATCGTCAAACCGCCAGATGCCGGTAGTCTGCCAGCCTCCGATAACGGCGTCGAGCACCGGATTGATCTTGCCGGCAAAATGCTGGCCGCGCCCAATGGGCAGGTGGTAGTCGTAGCTGAATTGGAAGACCTGCGGGATGTTGTATTGAGAAACCGACCTCGCCAGCTTCAAGTTGTTGGGATCCAGGGGGACGGGGGCGTCTCCAAGGCCTGTTCCACCAGCGTTACCGGGATTGGAATCATCGTCGAGCGATTTCGACCACACATAGGTAACCAGGAACTGCAGCCCATTGGAAAAGTGTTTCTCCAGCCCCAATTGCAACGCCTGATAGTTCGCATTGGCCCACGGTGGGCTGGCGATGTCGAGGCCGCTGAATTGAGGATAGGGAACGTCCAGCTGATATTGTGTTGTGGTCTGCGTGCTGTTGGGGATGATCCCGTAAAAGGGATTGGCGACTTGAGCGTCCAGCGCCTGGATCTGCGCCGGCGTCATCTGCGCCTCCTGCGAGCCTAAGTGATTGAGGTTGTAATTGCCGCCAATTCCAAAGTACTGATGCGTTGACTCCTGGCCGAGATACCCCACGTTGAGGACCATCGTTGCCGGAAGCTGGCGCTGGACTCCGAAGTTCCAGGTCTCGCTATAGGGCGTGGCGTTCATTGTCCGCTCGAACCCATTGGGCGCTGATGAGCTGTTGCCAATCTGGGTTCCCAATCCTAACGAACTACCCGTGACGGGCGTGATTCCATTCGGGAAGGGGTTGCTGAGCCCGCAACAAGGCAGAAGGCCGGCAAAATTAAGCGTGTTGGACCAGGAGGTAGTGCCGTCAAATCCCGGATCGTTCGGAGTGATCGCATAGGCATTCGCCGCTGCCCGCGACATGCCATAGTAGATTCCGTATCCGGTGCGGATCACCGTTTTATCGTTCAGAACATACGCCAGGCCCAGGCGCGGCGAAAAGTCCCGGAAATCAGGGTTAAGGGCCGAGCGCTCTCCCGGGCTGGCAAACATCAGGCCGCCTTGCAGGATGGGATACCCGGGGACCGCCGAAGGATAAGCCGCATTGGTACTGAGCCAGCTCAATTCGTTCTTTCTTTCTGTTTCTGGCAGGGTCAAATCGTAGCGAAGCCCCACATTGACCGTGAGCTTCTTGCTGGCACGAAAGGCATCCTGCACGTAGCTGGCAAGGCCGTGGTTTTGGGTGTAAAGCCACGCGGGAATTTCGTACTGTCCCCAACCGCCAAATCCGCTTCCCACCAGGAAACTCGCCAGGTTATCCCCGCCCGTCCCGGCAATACCGGAGTTCTGTGATGTGCCCGCCGGGCCATAGACGAACAATCCATTTTGCGTGCCGGGTTGCGAGAAGTTGTAGAGGTTTACGAGAAATTCGGCGCCGAACTTCAACTCGTGGCGCCCGCGGATATGGGTGAGCGAAGCAAGCACGTCGTGCGATGCCGTGTTGTCCTCCAGGATAGACCACGGCTGTCCCCCAATGGCGGTGTCGTTGTTGGCGGCTTCCGCGGCCGTTTCGTTGCTGTAATTCCATAATACGGACGGAAGCACCTTGAATCCGGAATCGTCCATGTAGCTTGGCATATTCAGCGTTCCTACCGGGTCCGCGTTCGCGGGCGTTAATTGGCGCCCGACACTCGTATAGCCGTAGGAAACATTCAGCACCGTCGCCGGGCCGAAAGTGTGTACCCAGTCCACCGCCACCAGATGGGCCGATTGAGGTCCGACCCCACCCGAGCAGGGATCAGCGATGTTGTTGAAGCAGTTCAGGTTGATCGCATGCGTCAATCGTTGGGCATATTTCCCGCTCAGCCTGTCGCGGTCACCAAAACTCTGATCGATTTTCAAGTCCCACTGGTGATTGTCCAGTCCCGTGGCGCCACTGGCGACCCAGTTGATGTACGGGCTATAGCCCCCGCTTGGCGCTCCACTGTTATAGTTCGGCGCCGGGAAATACGACATCAGCTTCAGCGCGGAGGGATCGATCATGTTTCCCGGTCCCGTACCTCCCGGCAGCGCAGATCCCGCGCCCGGGCTCGTGTAAGTGGCGATGTTGTTGTTCGGAATGGGGGTTGCGCGCGAGGCATTGAAGTTCACGTCGTAGGAGGCGGTGTAGGGGTCCCACAGTTGGCCGTTGGGGTCTGAGCAGACACCGCTTGCGTTGAACGTCCCCGCGCCATTGCCGTCGAGCTCGCTAACGTCGTTGCAAAGCTCACCGAAGTTTCCCATCTTCTCCGCCGCGCTGGGCACGCCGGCGCTCGCGGTGGCCAGCGAACTCTGGCGCGTGCCCTCATAGTCGAAAAAGAAGAAGGTCCTGTTCTTGAGAATGGGCCCGCCCACCGTGCCGCCAAAAACGTTCCGCTCCAGGTGCGGGAGTTTGTTCTGAGGCGCCGGGTATTGGTTTTCGAAGTAATCCGCGGCATCAAGGTCATTGTTGCGCAGGAAATCGTAGGCGCTTCCATGGAAGCGATTGGTGCCTGAACGCGTGATCAGGTTCACGATGGTCGAGCCCGAGTTTCCATATTGGGCGCTGAAATTCGTTTGTTGTACCGTGAACTCCTGGACGGCATCCACCGAAGGGGTATAGGCGACCCGAGTCGTCAGCCCCCCGGAGTTCACTCCCCCCGCTGAAACGCCGTCAATGAGCACGTTGGAAGTCGCCTCGCGGCTTCCATTGGAAACAAAGTCGTTCGATTGCAAATAAGGCATCGAAACCGATTGATTTCCATAGGTCATACCGGCCGGCTGATTGACTCCCGGCGCGAGGAATGCCAGGTCAAGCGCCGAGCGGTTCAATAGCGGCATGTCGTTGATGGCCGTCCGGTTGATGGTTTGCCCCCCCACGTCATTGATGGTATTGAGCAGTGGCGCCGCACCCTGCACCGTGACCGTCTGCCGGGTGCTGCCAATCTTCAAATTGAAGCTTACTTGCACGCGCTCCGTCACATGCACGGTCACTCCCGGCTTCTTCACCGCCTCGAATCCGGTAGCGCTGGCGGAGACATCGTAAACGCCCGGCTGAACGTAGGGAAAAACGTACAGGCCTTCGTTGTTCGTCTGCGTCGTCGTTTTCACTCCCGTCGCCGTGTTGGTGATGGTTATCGACGCTGATGGTATGACTGCACCGCTCGTGTCGCTCACCACTCCCAGGACGGCGCCGTTTTGGGCGAAAACAGGCGTGGATGGCAGAACACAGAAAGCACAGAAAGCGCCCAGGGCGACCAGAACGCTCCTGAGACTTCCGCGCCAGAGAAAGCGGGGGGTTTCGCGATTTCGATGTGAATTCATCTCCACTCCTCACACTCCGCGCACGTCAACTTCTACTTCGCGCATGCTGCGGATGGCTTCTGCCCAATGCTTCCCGACGCTTGTAGTGCAATTCAAATTTCAATTGTTGCAAATCCCCAAACAGGCGATTCTTTCCCGATGCCACCCGATGATTTTCAACGAGACCCGGCCCCCGGCGAGGATGGCACCCATGGCACCCGACGGATTCCCCAAACCGAGCTCGCGTCGAATTTTCGGCATTTGGCGGAAACAGCAGCCATGATGCCGACACCCAGTAAGCAACGACTGGACCCGGGAGACGTTTTCATCCGCTGATCTTCACCGTCTCTAAGAGCTCGTCGTTTGCAAGATTGACTTGCTTTTGCGCGAATGTACGATCGCGCTGTAGCGATCACCACGGAACACGGAACGTGTGAGTTCAAGAGGGCGTTCGTTTTCCATGTAGGTCTTGCGATTGATGACAAGAACGGCCGTCCGTGCCGGTAAGCCCAATAGTTTCCGCTGTTGTGAAGTCGGGATCTCCGCCGAGATTTCTTCGTTACATGCTTCCGGCCTAAGCCCGTACGATCGCTCCAAAACCTCGTACAGGGAACTTCTTGCCAAGTCGAAACGCTCAAGTCCCGGACACAAGCGTTCAGGAATGCGGGCAAGTTCTAGCGCCAGGGGCTCACCATCCTTCAAGCGCACACGCTGAATTTCGTATACCTTTTGCTGGTCATGCAGTTCGAAAAAGTCCCGCACAGGCGCCGCCGGAACAGCCAGATCGAGCGAGATCAAACGCGATTCCGGGCGCCCGCCGCGCGCTCGGATTTCTTCGCTGAAGCTGCGCACCTCCTGTTGTTGCTTGCGCAGGCGGCTGTGCGTGACTACGGTTCCCACGCCCCGCCGCGAATTAATTAAGCCCTCGCGATCGAGCAGGCTCGTGGCTTGCCGCAACGTCATTCGGCTGATGCCAAACTGCTCACAGAGCACTCGCTCCGGCGGCAGAACGTACCCCGGAGGCAAGACTCCGCTGGCAAGCAAGGAACCGATGGCCTCGGCAATCTGCAGATAAATGGGCGTTGACGCATCCTTGTCAATTCGAATGGAGGAAAATGGTGTGATGGTTTGAGTTGACGTAGTCACCGCCGAATCCACTTTTCATTGCCCTGTGCTTCATTTGTCTAGACATTCGAACTAGACATATAGCTATGAAGATGCTACTTTGTCAAGCGATTTTTTTCTTGAAGCTTTTTTGGAGCGCGCATGGCGACGGCGGGAGCCGCCCTGCTATGCTGTCGGGCCGGTTGAATGGCTGATTCACGACGCCAGTGAAGTGAGCGGCGACGGAGGTGGGAAAATATTAGGGCAGGCCTTAGGATTTTACTTTTCGCAATTTTTCTTTGCGGCGATTCAGCGAG
Organism: Terriglobia bacterium; assembly: GCA_030049455.1. GTDB lineage: Bacteria > Acidobacteriota > Terriglobia > UBA7540 > UBA7540 > Bog-366. Next base: position 12,887 of record JASIKV010000011.1, on the reverse strand, counting down.
GTTTCCGATATGACGGCAGGTGAAGTAATGCGTGCGATTCAGGGAAGATTAATCGTGTCATGTCAGGCGACGGAAGGCGAGGTCTTCCATGACCCGCAACTCATGGCGCGCTTCGCGGCGGCGGCGGTAGCGGGGGGAGCGGCGGCGATTCGGGCGAATGGGCCTGCCGACATTCGCGCCATTCGCGGCGTCACACGTGTGCCCCTTATCGGCATCCAGAAGGTTCGGCATAATGACGGACTGCCTCTGATCACGCCCTCTTTCGAATCAGCAAAAGCGCTCGTCGAGGCGGGAGCGGATATGGTTGCCCTTGATTGCACGGTCCGCGGCAAAGGATCGGGGGCGCTGGAGCGTATTCGCGAAATTCGCGAGAGGTTGAAGGTTCCCGTGCTCGCCGATATCGCCGAGATCGCGGAGGCAATCGCTGCAGCCGAGGCAGGCGCGGATTTTGTCCTGTCCACTCTTCGAGGGTACACAGAAGAGACCAAGTACGTTCAGGATTTTGATCCAAATTTCATCCGGGATCTGGTCAGTGCCACCAGCGTCCCGGTAATTGCCGAGGGCCGCATATCGTCGCCTGACCAGGCGCGGCAGGCGGTGGCCGCAGGGGCTCTGGCCGTCGTCGTGGGCACCGCCATTACGCGACCGTCAGATATCGCGCGCACCCTTGCGGCAGCCATAGAAAGCGAATATTCGCGTCGCAACAAGGTAAGCCATGCGATTGGGATCGATCTTGGAGGAACTCAAACGAAGTACGGCGTGGTGCGCTCAGACGGCACGCTCCTGTTCAAGTCCACGGTCGAGACGCCCGCTCAATCCGGGGCGCGCGCGATGCTCGATAATTTGAAACGCGTGGCCGAGAGTGCAACCAGGCACGCTAAGGATACCGGCTATAATCCTGTCGCCATGGGAGTCGCCACTGCTGGTTGGGTTGATGCGCTGAATGGCCGCGTGGTGTATGCAACCGGCAATTTGCCGGGCTGGACGGGCGCCAGGATCGGAGAGGAGCTCTCAGCGATCTCCGGACTCCCCGTGGCTGTCGAGAATGACGCGAATGCGTTAGCGGTTGGCGAAAAGCACTTTGGGGCCGCAAAATCCTTTGAGGATTTCGTATGTCTCACGCTGGGGACAGGCTTGGGGGGTGGCTGCTACGTTGCCGGAGCTCTGAATGGAGGCGCCCACTCCATTGCCAATCAGGTTGGGCATATCCCTATCATGCCCGATGGCCTGCCCTGCTCCTGCGGTGTGCAAGGATGTCTCGAACCCTATGTGAACGCCTCGGCGCTGATCCGCTATGCCGGCAACTCGTACACATCCGCGGCGCAAGTGATCGAGGCGGCCAATTCCGGTGAGGAGACAGCCCGCGCGGCAGTTCAAACCCTGGCCCGGCACCTCGCCAGGGGCTGCGCAACCGTGGTGGCGCTTCTGGATCCCCAAGCGCTGATTTTCGGAGGCGGCCTGATTCAGAACAACCCACTGCTGATTTCCGTTCTCAATGACGAAATGGCCAAACTTGTCCGCCCGTGGGAGAGCCGGGGGCTTCGGGTGATGGCGTCGGAGCTTGGATATTATGGTGGCGTAGTGGGCGCCGCCGCTCTCGCCTTCGAACGGGCGTTCGACCTCAACCACAGCAGGCAAAGCTGCGCCCAAACAACCATGCGTACACCGGATTAGGAAGCAGTTATGGCCGCTGCAGTTCTCAACCCAAAAAGAACCCAAGCAATGGAAACGCAGGGACTATCTCACCGCCAGTGGGGCCGCTTCGTTGGGCAGCGCCTTTTCAATGTCTATTATCCTGGAGGCAGATCGTGTCGAAATTCAATCGCCGAGAGTTCAATAGAGTTCTAGCTGGCTCAGGGAGTATCGGCCTGTTCGGCGCAGCCACAGAGGAGAAGCCCCAGAAGGCGAGCGAATCTGAGCCAGGTCCGGGTTCGATCACAGACGTTCAGGGCGTAAGGGTGGGGCACTATACGGACTCGCGCCGGCCCACCGGTTGTACGGCCATTCTTTTCGACAATGAGGTTACGGCCGGTGTGGACTACGACGGCTCGGCTCCAGGCGAGCAATTGGGCGTGATGTTGCAGCCCGTCAGCCTGCTGGAAGGAATCCACGGCATCTTGCTGGCAGGCGGTGGCCCTATGGGGCTCGCAGCCGTGCCGGGAGCCGTGAAGTACCTTGATGAACATCACATCGGCTACGACTGGGGTGTTCCAAATATTCGTGTTCCCATCGTGGTGGGGGCCGTCATTGATGATCTCCCCATCGGCGATGGGAGAATACGCCCCGATGCCGAGGCGGGGTATAAGGCCTGCCTGGCGGCTTCCGCCGGGCCGGTCGCGGAAGGAAACATCGGAGCGGGCGCCGGAGCAACCGTTGGGAAAATGCTGCGCGCGGAAGGATTTCCGGGGATGAAAGGCGGTTTGGGTACCGCCAGCCTTCGCCTTGGAGAAATCGTGATCGGCGCTCTAGCGGTGGTGAACGCATCAGGCGACATCTTCGATTGGCGAACTCGCAAGGTTCTGGCCGGAGCACGTCGCCAGGACGGAAAAGGCTTTATCGGCCTTACCGAAACCATTAAACGGCAGTTGGCGGAGCCCCCCGCGCATGCATCTCTCAAGCTGAGCGACGAACTGCTGCACAGCACCACTTTGGCCGTAGTGGCGACAAACGTGTATTTTGACAAGATGCAGTTAACCAAGATTGCCATGATGGCAAGCTGTGGCGGTGCGAGGGCAATTGACCCTTACCACACGACGGGGGACGGCGACCAGCTCTACGCTCTTTCAACTCGCAGTTTGCGGCGCGACGTTCCTGTCTCGGCTGTCGGCGCGCTCGCCGCAGAGGTTGTGGCGGAGGCGATTGGCCGCGGCATAAAGCAAGCCGAGTCCATCGAAGGTTGGCCAAGCTACCGCGATTTCACGCTCCATCTGTAAGCACGAGATTCATTTTACGGCAATGCCCTGAATGTCGGGGATTTCAATCGCAAAATCGAGAGCCAGCGATGGAGCAGGTTGATGCAATCGTGGTGGGAGCGGGTGCGGGGGGCGGCATAGTTGCCAAGGAATTAGCCGTCGCCGGCCTGCGCGTTATGCTTTTGGAGCGTGGGCCCAGTTTTACGGCTTCCGACTTTGGCCACGATGAGCTTTTCGATTCTCAAGAGCCTTGGAACCCACATGGGCCGCGCTTCGGCCCCTATCCGGGAGAGGTGCAAAGCTTCCGCCCCGATCCCGGCAAACCCTCGCGGGTTGTCACTCCCTTCGACGGCGAATTCAGCGCGGTAGCTCGCTGTGTGGGTGGCGGCACCAAAAGTTATCAAGCCCTGGCCTGGCGGTATCACCCTGGGACATTCCGGCTGAAAACCCTTTATGGCGTCCCGGCGGGCTCGACAGTCGAAGACTGGCCCATCAGTTATGACGACCTTGAGCCGTATTACGAAAAGGCGGAATACGATTTGGGGGTTTGCGGCGAACCTGGACCCTACGGTCCAAGGCGTCAGAAGGACTATCCGATGCCCCCGCTGCCGGATAATCGCGAGGCGGAGGTGTTGTACCCCGCGGCGCGGCGGCTGGGATGGAAGCCCTTCCATCCTCCCCTGGCGATTCTTTCCCAGCCGTATCGCGGAAGACCCGCATGTATCCGCTGCCCTTGCTGCCTGGGCTACGGATGCGAGGTTGACGCCAAGTCGGATACGGCCGTGACGGTAATCCCCGAGGCGCTCAAAACCGGCCTTTGCACGCTCCGCCCGGAAACCTTGGTGCGGGAGATCACGGTGGACGCAAGCGGGCGTCCGAACGGCGTGGTCTGCCGGTCCGGGAAGGGGCCCTGGCAGGGAATATCCGCCCGGGTCATCGTGGTTGCGGCCTCGGCTACGGAGACGCCGCGGCTTTTGCTCAATTCGCAGTCCAAGTGGTTCCCAACGGGTCTGGGCAACCAGCGCGACCAGGTAGGGCGCCACGTCAACCAGGACGAAGGCGCCGTTGTCTTCGGGTTCTTCGACGAAACGGTAGGTGACGCATTAGGACCAGGACCAAGTTGCGCGCTTGACTTCCAGTTCGAGCACGCCGAGGTTCCTGCGGGCGGGGTCATCTATAACAGCTTCAGTCGCCTCCCCATTCGCGTGATCGATACCGTGCCTCGCCCGGAAGGGATGAAACCATGGGGACGAGAATTCAAGGATTTCTATCGCACGTACTTCTGGAAACATATTCGCGTCTATTGCATTGCCCACGGTATTCCGCGCGAAAGCAATCGCGTGGACCTCGATCCTGAGCTGCGCGATTCTGACGGGATTCGGGCGGCCAGGGTGACGAATCGTGCCCACGCCTGGAGCTTCCCCCAGCAGGAATGGCTGGCATCGCGAGCCGAGCTCCTGCTGAAGGAGGCAGGGGCAAAATTCACCATCCACCGCGCCGGCAGGCCCGAGCATGCTGGACCCCTCGGGCAGCATCAGAGCGGGAGTTGCCGCATGGGGACGGATTCTCGCAGTTCAGTTACTGATCGTACGGGTCGTGTGCACGACGTTCCCAACGTTTTTGTCGCCGACGGCAGCTTGATGACAAATGCGGGCGGCGGTAATCCCAGCCTGACCATCGAGGCGCTGGCTTACTGGGTGAGCGGCCACATCGTGCGTGCGTGGAAGGGAGGAGGATTGAATGGCTGAGGCGGCGTGGGCGGGACCGGAAAGGAGGGATGCGCAGAAAACTTCACGACGCAGCCTTCTCCATCGATGCGCGATCTGCCTGGGCGTGATTAACCTGCCGCAAGCCTGGGTCAAGCTCCTGGCTGCTCCCGAAATGGCGCATCATGCCCGGACGGACACCCCGGCGGTATCCGGTGCGGTGCCCTTCAAATACTTTACCCAGGCGCAAGCTGCATGCGTCGAGGCCATCACGGAGCAGATCATTCCCGCCGATCAGGATCCCGGGGCCAAGTGGGCGGGCGTCGTCCACTATATCGATCTCAGCCTGGCGGGAGAATTCGCGAAATACCGCCCCACCTATGAAAGGGGATTAAGCCGTCTGGCGGAACTGACAAGGGAGGTCTCAGACCGCTCCTTCTCCGATCTGGATTTTGCGCAGCAGACTGCAATTCTCGAAAAGCTCGAATCCGATGCACTGAGCACCCAATCGGGCGCGAGCGGCAAAGACTTTTTCGCGCTCGTGCGGCGCCAGACCATTGAAGGTTTTTTTGGGGATCCCAAGTACGGAGGGAATCGCGACAATGTTGGTTGGAAAATGTTGAAGTTCGAGGGCTAAAGAAAACAGCACGGACTGATTCCGAGCTTGAGCTGTTCGGCCAATCCCTGTGACAATGCGTGCTGCGAAAGCTTCCTCAAGACCTTGCGACGGGAGGAAGTTTGTGCCCGCCGGGACGACTACCTCGAACATCTGCGGGCGAGCATCACCGATGCTATCCTCCCCCGGCAATTCGTTTTCCTGAACTGATTCTCCGGTAATCCGTAACCACATTCCTGGCGCCTTCGGCGATCAAGCTCAATTCGTCCACGGCCTCAAAGAACCGGGCTCCCCGCTTGATCCAATACCCTGCTCCTTTCAGGTCTGCGGCGGTGGTGCCAAACGGGATGCTGTGGGCTCTGCAGATATCCAGAATCCGATTCATACCCTTGAGCACGTCGGGGTGGTTGTAATTGCCGGGGTGGCCCATGGAGATGCTGAAGTCATAGGGGCCCACGTAAACCATATCCAGATGCGGCGTCGTTACAATTTCCTCGGCGTTCCGAAGGCCCTCCGCCGTTTCAATATGCGCCACGACGACGGTTGATTCGTCAGCCTTGCGAAGCCATTGTGGATGATTGGCCGGCCACTGGTAATCCACATTGGCAAAGCAGGGAGCCCCGGCGCGCCTGCCCAGTGGTGGAAACTTCATATAACTCAACAGTGTCTCCAAATCGTGCCGGCTTTCCGTGCGCGGTAATTGGATGCCGGTGCATCCGTTGTCGAGCAGCTTGGTGGTCGCGGCGCGCTCCAGTTGCGGGATTTTTGAGATGACCGGCAGCTCGTTATCGCGAGCGCAGATCAGCAGGTCCACAAGGTCCGTAGGACTGAAGAGCGCGTGCTCATTTTCGACGAAGAGAAAATCAAATCCGGCCTGGCAGTACAATTTGACGAGCGAGGGACGTGCGTATTCGGAGAGAGTTCCGCCGACCAGCACCTCGCCGCTGCGGAGGCGCTTTTTAAAATTGCGTCCGAGCAGCGTCGGGTCGTGGGAGGCAGAAGATTTTGTTTTGCTTGCAGGCACCGCGGGCGTCCTTTCTATCAAGAAGTAATCAAATACAAGGGAGGCAAGCCGCTGGCAATCCGGTCGACGTTTTCCGCGACGCACGCGACCCGCCGCCGGGACGTTCCATCGGTTACGGAAGAAGAGTGCGGAGTTGCCACCACGTTTTTGAGCTTCAGCAGCGGATCATCAGGATCGAGCGGCTCGGTGCTGAATACGTCGAGACCGGCGCCGCCCAGCCGCTTTTCTGCCAAGGCAGCGTATAGGGCTTTCTCATCCACCAAGGCTCCGCGTGCGACGTTGATCAGGTATGCGGTGGGCTTCATCAAGGCGAGGCGGCGCGCATCGATAATGTGCCGGGTTTCCGAGTTGAGCTGAAGATGGAGCGACAAAAAGTCAAACCTCGGAATCAACTTGTCCAGGTCCGGCGGCTTCGCGACGAATTCAATCCCGAATTCCCGCCGCTCGTCTTCCGGAACGTCGCGGATATCGACAGCGATGATGCGCATTGAGAACGCCTTAGCCTTGCTCGCCAGGGCCTTCGCCGTGGCGCCAAAGCCCACCAGGCCCAGAACCCGGTTCTCCAGCTCAAAACCCAGCGGTCTGTAAAACATTCCTTGCGAAAGACATGCCTGCGCCTCGTGCCATTGCCGCGACAACATAATCATGAACATCATCGCGCATTCGGCCATGGCGAGCCCGGCAAAGACACCCGGGCAGTTGGCCACGGGAAGCTTCTTCATCTGCCAATACTTGACATCGAAGTGATCGTAACCCGTAACCAGCAGGTGCCAGAGCTTAACAGAGGAAGCGGCGTCTGCCATTTCACGCGTCACGCTATCGCCGGCAAAGTCAATCACCACATCGATTCCCTCGAACTGAGGAGGGACGGGTTGATCGTACTTGAAAAACCTCAGGTCATGTTTGGGGCCGATGGCTTGAATGACATCGCGCTCCCAGGGGTCTTTCAACTCGACCAGGGATGGAAGGAATAGAACCTTTAACCGTTTCATTTCCAGTTTCCGTTTTGCAGGGGTGTGGGGTAAAGCACTCGCAGCGCCGCGCATCGGCTCTCTGCTCTGCAGTCTAATTCCGGGCCCTAGGGAGTGCCGGGCGCGGGCAGGTTGGCGCCTGCGTCGTCGATGACCAGAACCCAATCATGGGCATCAGGGGGTGTGAAGTCTCGCACCCCGGAATTGGGGTAGCCTCCAATCAAGAGCGTGGCCCCCGTTGCGGGATTAAACCACCAGGCGGTGGCTTGATGAAGAGCGCTGTTGATCTTGCTCAAATCAATAGCCACCGTCGCGGCGTTGCCGTTGGGAATATAGGCGATGATCGTCTGCCCGTCAGAGGTTCGGGAAGCGACGCTCAGGTTCGCTCCTGAACCGTACCCGGCCGTAAGCACCGAGTGGCCAACGTCGGCAACCAACTTCCAGTGCTCGCGGCTGCGAAAGAGCTGGCCGAGCCTCTGTTGATCGAATGAGGAGATATCCTCCATATTCGATTGCCACGTCAAGCCGTGCATGCAGCAAGTCCCTCCAAACGGCCACACACCTGAACTACCGAATAGCCTGCCGAGGTGAGCGCCGCTCAGAACCACGGTATACCCTTCCTGGCGAAGTTGCTGATTGTTGTAGGGAGCGTTGAACGGCTCAAACTCGTAGTTATCCTCTATGCTGAAGTACGGAACGAACGGCGTGGCCGATGACTCAGTTGAATTCTGCGACAGGATTTGATCGATTTCCGCTGCTAAGCTATCGCTCGGCAGGCCTTTAGGATAGATCGTACCCAGGGTGAGCCAGCCGCCCGGGTTATTGGCGCCGAAGGTGTACGGCAGCCAGTGGGTGGCGCTCGCCTCGCCCCAGACATTCGCAGTTGCCTCGACCGTCATCAGGTGTACTTTGTCAACGGAAACGATGCCCTTGGCAATATCGCTCATCTTCTCCGCCAAGCCTGTGCCGCACAGCTTGACGTTGGCATCGCCCCCCTGAAGCCAGATGATGTTGGGGTAGGCCTTATAGCGGTTGCCCAGGAACTCGCCGTAGGCCTGCATCGTGGCGTCGGAACTTGCCGCCATGCTGGAGGCGTAGGGAAGATCGCAGCGGTCGAAGGAGCTGGCAAACCCCGTCCCGGCCAGAACCGTTATGCCATGCGCTGCTGCCCGTTGCAGCATATCGTCCACGTGCGCCCAATAGGCGGTGGCCTTACTCATTCCGGTAAATGCCGGGCCGCCGCTCCAAGGGCTGTTGCCGAGAGAATCGTTCTCTGTGGTTCCCTGGTTGTTGCGCCCTTTTCCGTGACTCAAGGCGTCCACAAGGCCGACCCAGATGAGATTGATCCCTTTCGCTTGCCGGTCAGAAAGGTAAGCTTCCATATCTTCATCAGAAGAAAGCTGAAGGGAAAGGGCGTAAGCCGTGTCCCCCGTGATGAAGACAGGCTGGTTCGTAAAAGTGTTGACCAAATGAGTTCGGTCAGCGCTCAGCGCCATGAATTGACCCGCCCCGGTCAGACTGACCCTCTCGGCTCCTCCCCCGCTGTCATCGTTGATGAGCAGTGCCGCAAACCGCTGGCCGGCCTCCTGGGGCATGAACGCTACCGTTACGGTACAATCACCGCCGGCCGCCAAGGCGCTGCCGCAAGTGGTGGTCTTCGAGAAATCTCCCGCGTTGGGACCCACGATTTCGATTTGTCCCAGGCGCAAGGGAGAGCTGCCATGGTTGGTTACGGTCACGGTTTGCGGACCCAGGCCGAAGTTAAGGTTGCCGGTGGAAAGGCTGGCGCCGCTGGCCACAACGCTGAAGCAAGCGCCCAGACTCGCGGCCATCAAGCCATACCTGCCAAAACCTGAGAAACTCTTCATCACGATTGGCGTCTCCTTGATCGCAATTGAACAGCCTAGTACGGAGCGGGGACTCTATCATCGGCGTTAAACTCAGGCTATAACCTTATCGCCGTTATTTATAACAGGACTACCCGCGCCAAACGGACGGCCGGCGGATGGCGCATGTTCCGGAAAACAGAGATTTCTAATGACGACCCAAGGAATACAACGACGATCAAAGCCACGGAGGTTTGCTGCGCCGGCGGGTAACGGGCCACACTTTTGCCGGAAAGCTACTCGCCCGCGGGCCGCTGGTAGAGTTGTGGCAAAAAAAAATTTCTTCGCGATAGATTAATCCGCGCTTTACTGATATTCCCCTATGTGCAATCGGGGAATTTGGCCGGGCAGAAGGATATGGACCTCGCATAGCGGGGGCCGACGCCCATTTGGAACCGGCGGGGAGTTCACAGACTCTGTGGAGGGCCTATGCGGTTGAAGGACAAGGTGGCGATCGTAACGGGCGGAGGAGCCGGCATTGGCGAAGCGATCGCGCTGAAGTACGCGCAGGAAGGTGCCCGGGTGGTGGTGGCGGAAATCAATCCGGAGAGGGGGAAGTCTTCAGTGCAGGCCATCCGCAAACAGGGTGGCGAGGCGGTCTTTGCGCCGACCGATGTCTCTTCCGAAGATCAAGTGAAAGCCATGGTGAAAACTGCGGTCGAACAGTATGGCCGCATCGACATCCTCGTCAACAATGCGGCTATTCTGCTGACGCCTGGAGAAACGCGCGCCCATGAAATTACCAATGAGGTCTGGGACCGCACCATCAACACCAACCTGCGGGGTTATTGGTTGTGTTCAAAGTACGTCATTCCTTACATGCTCGCGCAGGGCAAGGGCTCCATTATTTTGATTGCCTCGCGAACCGGCATGCGTGGCTTTACGGGTCTGGCCGCTTACAGCGCCAGCAAAGGAGGGGTGTTCGCTCTGATGCGATCGATGGCGGCCGATTATGCTCGCAACGGAATTCATGTGAACGCTATCGTCCCCGGTACGATGGATACGCCCATGAACGCCGCGGAATTCTCCGACCCGGAAGCTCGCAACAAGTATATCCCCAGGATTCCCGCGGGCCGGTTGGGCATCGGCTCCGATATTGCCGGAATGGCGACCTTTCTTGCTACTGACGAAGCATTTTTTTGTATCGGGGGAGTGTACCTGGTCGATGGCGGCGCCGACCTTGGCTAGCTCGCCCCAACGTAAATTGTGAGCCCCATGCTCAGTACACCCAACCTCCTGTCCCTGCGAAGGGCGAATTGAACTGGAGATCCTATGCGATCAATGATGTTGATTCTTTGTCTCACCTTTAGCGCGCTCAGCTACGGCCAGGAAGCAGGCTCGCCGGTTCAACCCCAGGCCGCCACGGGCCCGCTGCGCAAGAATCCCGCCAACGGGCGATATTTTACGGACGGTTCCGGAAAGGCCATCTACCTTGCGGGCTCGCACACCTGGTCCAACCTCCTGGATCGCGGCACGTTGCATCCGCCCCAGGTTCACTTTGATTACTCCGCCTACATGAAGTGGATGGTGGCGCACAACTTCAACTTCATGCGTCTGTGGACGGCTGAACTGCCGGATTCCGACGATACCGATGATCCCGATGAAAACGTCGTAGCGCCGCCCTACAGGTGGCAGCGGACGGGTCCCGGCAATGCCAACGATGGTGGACTGAAGTTTGACCTTACCCAATTCGACCAGAGATACTTTGATCGCGTGCGTGCCAGAACCATAACGGCCGGCGAGAACGGCATCTACGTCGCGGTGCAGATTTTCAACGGCTACGAATTGCAGTTTGAAACGAATCCCACCGATGGCGACCCCTTCCGTGACTCCAACAACATCAACGGAGTGAACTGTCCCGGCAGATGCCCGACCGATGCCTCTGAGATGCCGGAGAATGCGTGGGATGTCGAAAAGGCTTACATGCGGAAGGTCGTGGATACTGTGAACGACCTCGATAACGTTCTCTATGAAGTTTCCAATGAGTCCGGCAGTCCATTCTCCGACACGTGGCAAGCCAACGTCATCCGCTTCGTCAAAGACTACGAGGCAACAAAGCCCAAGCAGCATCCCGTGGGCATGACGTTTCAATATAAAGGAGGGTCTGACCTGACCCTTTACCGGAGCGACGCCGACTGGATCTCTCCGGGAAGTCACGTGCCGCCCTCCGACGGCGCCAAGGTGATCATCAATGATACGGACCACTCCTACGGTCCCGGAGACTTGAAACGGGACGGTCCGGCGGCACATCGCGCCTGGGTCTGGGAGAATTTTACCTCGGGCAACAACGTGGCGTTTATGGACCCTTACCTGGTCGTGTGGCCCAAACGAAATGCGCCGGAAGGTACAACAGCCGATCCCAAGATCGGACTTAGAGTGGATGATTACTATGCTCCGATGCGCGATGCCATGGGAATGACGCACACGTACGCCAATCGCGTGAACCTGGTGGCGATGACGCCGCAACCCTCGCTGTCGAGCACCCATTTTTGCCTGGCCAATCCTGGTCAGGAGTATGTGGTGTACCAGCCCTACAGCGGGCCGTTCAGCGTGAACCTTTCAGCGGCAACCTACCACTACGAATGGCTCGATCCGTCCACGAACAAGGTCAACGGGTCAGGAAATATCGCCGTGACGGATGGCCAGCACACCTTCACTCCCGCATTCAGCGGTGACGCGGTGCTGTATCTGCGTGCTGAAGGCGGCAGATAGGGAAGCGGCCGGTTAAACTTTGGCGCGGAACCGTTGCCGGTACGCCCGCGGCGTCATTCCCGAAAGGTCTCGAAACATCTCGCCGAAATAGCTCTGACTGCAAAAGCCCACCACCTGGCTGATCTCTGCGATGGAAGCCTCGCCCTCGGAAAGCATGAACTGAGCCTTGGCAATCCGCAGGCTGCTCAAGTAGCCACGGAACGGTTGGCCAATCGTATTCTTGAAGAACCGCATAAAGTGCGACGAGCTCATGGCGCAGAGATGGGCAGCGTCTGCCACCTCAATGTGCTCACCGTAATGTCCGTCGAGAAATTGAAAGAGCGGCTGAAGGCGTTGAAGATGCCGCTGCTGGCGGTCCACGGCCCTCCTTGAGCGCAGATGATTGGCAAAGTGCCGGAGTAAGAGCAGGAGCAATCCTTTCAGATAGGTTTTGACGGCCAGGCGTTGAAAGGCGGTGCGGGCCGGAAGTTCCTGGTGGACCTTTAGAATGAACTCAAACACCTTGTGTGATAAATCCCCTTTCCCGGGGATCACGTGGGGAAACTGCGGACTCTGGGACAAGAACGGGCTCAGGTACCCGCCTTCGTCGCCATCCGCGTCGCCACCGCGAATGATTTCAGGCTGAAAATTCAGGGATATGAGTTTAACTTCGGTATGGGGCTTGTGCAGCAGGTGGTGGTAAATGTCGGGGCCAATCACCACGACATCCCCCTTGTTCAACTGAAAGTGATGACTGCGAATCTGGATCTGGGTGGCGCCGCTGAAGATGTACATGACTTCAAAAAATTCGTGGCGGTTCATTCGAACCAGGCGGTGACCCGAGGCGGTGAGAAAGCTTACATGGACAGGAAACGCGGGGTCAAACGGATAGATGCGCACTCCCTCGGCCGTGATCCCCGGCTCGACAAACCCATACTCCGTTTTCCAGGGGAATTTCTCCCGTTTCATTTCCGGAAGATCCGCAGGATGGGATAACGTCCAAAGTCCCTCACGCGGAAACCGCCCTCTGGTAAAGATAGTTGAGATAATAGTGCAATCCAAAATCTGAAACAAGTGCGCC
>JASIKV010000175.1 GCA_030049455.1 Terriglobia bacterium | reverse complement strand
TGCAAGGACAGAAGGCAGGAATCAGCGAATACTCCGGGTTCACGGCAAAGAATCAAGGCTCACCACAGAGCACACAGAGAAGCACAGAGAGCTTGCTCTGTGAACCTCTGTGTCCTCTGTGGTGAAGAGCTCTTGTGCAGCCGCAAGGAACCGAGGAGACGCGCGGAGAATAGCAGGTCCGGCTCAAGATGCCGAAGGAGGAAAGGCGCGCAGCGCGGCCACAACCCTCTGGGCGGCCTTGCCGTCGCCGAAGGGATTCGGGCGGCGGGCGAATTGGGCGTAGGCGCGAGGGTCGTCCAGAAGATGCGTTACGGTACGGAAAATCTTTTCGCTGGAGGTGCCCACGAGTTTGCAGACTCCGGCCTTCACGCCCTCGGGACGCTCGGTGTTGTCGCGCATCACCAGCGCGGGCTTTTTCAGCGCCGGCATCTCTTCCTGGATTCCACCTGAGTCGCTCAGGGCGAGATAGGCCTGGCTGAGCAGCCACACGAAACGCGGATAATCCAAGGGCTCAATCAGGTGAACGTGGTCCATGCCCCCGAGCGAGGGGTGCACAATCGCCCGCACGTTGGGATTGGGGTGGACGGGGAAAACGATCTCGATATCTTCGCGCTCGCAAGCCAGGCGGCGAATTCCCCTGCAAATGTCCGTGAGTCCCTGGCCGAAGTTTTCGCGGCGGTGCGCGGTCACTACAATCAATTTGCGCGCGCGGAAATCCAGGCCGCGGAGTTCGGGTATCTCCGGGGGCAGGCGCATCACGCGGCCGCGCGTCTGAAAGAAAGCGTCGATTACCGTATTGCCCGTCACCACGATGCGGCGGCGGAGAATTCCTTCTTTCAACAGATTGTCACGCGACCAGTGGGTGGGCGCAAAGTGCAGGGTGACGAGATGGGACACCAGCCGGCGATTGATCTCCTCCGGGAAAGGTGAGTAGCGGTCCAGCGTGCGCAAGCCGGCTTCCACGTGGCCCACGGGCACGCGATGATAGAAGGCCGCAAGCGCCGCCACCATGGCCGTGGTGGTGTCCCCCTGCACCAAAACCACGTCCGGCCGTTGCGCGGCAAGCACTTCATGGAAGCGCGTCAGGACAAGGGACGATAAACCGCACAGCTCCTGGCTGGGCCGCATCACGTCGAGGTCGTGGTGAACCGGAATGCGGAACCAGCGCAGGATCGGTTCCAGCAAGTGGCGGTGCTGCGAAGTGATGCAGACGCGCGTGCGAAATCGGTTTGGAAATCGCCTCAACTCGCGAATCACCGGCGCCAGCTTGATGGCTTCCGGGCGCGTGCCGAAGACGACGAGAACTTGGAGGCGCTTGGCGGGCATGGAGCGTTTTGCTCAGGCGGCACAGGCGGGGTGAACCACAAATTTGAAATTCACGCGCCGCCGGAAGAGTTCGGCTGCAAGAATCTGAGTCGCAAATTTCGAATTCCGCCCTCGCAGTTCAAGCGGTTCCCACCTGATATCGTTCGGTTTTGGCCCACTTGATTGCCCGGCGGACGATGAAATCATCGTAGAAAGCCGCCGCCACGACGGGAATCCAAAGCTGGCAGTACGTAAAGTACATGACAAAGATCAGCAGGATGTTTAATGCTGTATCCTCACCCTTCTCGCAGGAAAGCGTGATGATCAACTGAAGGACAAATGTGGCGTAAGCGAGAATCCAGACTAGGCTGTAAGGTCCGGGCACGTTGATATTCACTAGGCCGGTGAGACAGAGAACCAGGAGGGCGTCGGAAATAACCACGGCAAGGAAGAAAAAGTAATACAAAGAGTGCGACAAGAGGATTTCAAAGGCGATGCGCCGCGGTTTGGCCCGCAGCAGTCCCAGGCCGTGCTTTTGCAGGACATAATTGAATCCGCGAACCCATCGCCGGCGCTGGCGAAACCAAACCTTCAGGGACTCGGGTTCCTGCTCCCAACTGACCGACATGGGAACCAACTGAACCTGATAGCCGGCGAGATAAAGCCGCACGGTCATCTCCGCATCTTCGGTCAACGCCTGCTCGTCCCACCCGCCCATCTTTTCGACGATGGACTTGCGAATCACATAATTGGTTCCGGGCAGCATGGTCAAACGCATGAGCATCCAGCGGCCGGCCTGCACCATCCACTGGAAGCCGATGCCTTCGATGTTTACAAACCGGGTGATGAGGGCGCGGCGGCGATTCCAGGCGCGGTAGAGCCCCACGGCGGCCGCCAGATTGGGATTTCGCACCAATTGCGCGGCGAGAGGGCGAAGCGCGCCGGGCTCGGGGAGATTGTCCGCGTCATAGATGGCGATGAACGGATGGCGTGTTTGCGTGAAGGC
Source organism: Terriglobia bacterium (assembly GCA_030049455.1). Lineage (GTDB taxonomy): Bacteria > Acidobacteriota > Terriglobia > UBA7540 > UBA7540 > Bog-366. The sequence continues at coordinate 6,908 of JASIKV010000175.1, read as the reverse complement.
GTAATTCAGCGCCCCGGACTTTCCCCGCGCGCTGAGCTGGGAGGGGACTTCCAGCAGGCGGACGCGCGGATCGCCGGCGTAACTGCGAATGACTTCTGCGGTGTCGTCGGTGCTGCCGTCGTTGATGAGCAGGAATTCCGTCTTTTCGCGCGGGTAATTGAGCTTCTGGAGCGCCTCAATCGTGTGGGCGATCACCCGCCCTTCGTTATGACAGGGCACCAGGACGGAGATGCCCGGCAATTCCGCGTCTGGAACTTCGGACAGCTTCTCAATATCCTTTCGGCTGCGGCGGTAATAATTGTGACCGAGGAAGAAAAGAAGAAACTGGTAAGCCAGCATGAACCAGATGAGGGCGACCGTGGAGACAAACAGCCCGTCGATGATCCAATGAAAGTTCGACATGCACCCCTATCCGCTACGCTTTATAAGCCGAGTCAGCCGCACTTGCAAGTATATAACGACCATCAGGAAAGTGGCGAGCACACCAAATGCTCCGATCACCCAGGATGACGCCCACCCGACCACGTCCACGGCTACTCCCGCCTTGGTATTCGTGGCGACCCGGACGCTATGGTTGCCTGCGGGAAAATCCACAGCCCAGTCGCGTCCGTTGCGCTCCGTGGGGAGGGTCACGGCGCCGCCGTCGACAAGTATTTCGTTGGGCTGCTGGTCGAACGTGAAAATCGCACGCTGCGGGGCCTTGTAGCGGAATGTCAGGCCTGTGGTGTCTGCATGCGCATCCACAAGGTCCGCCGTGCTGTTCAGGATGCGCGCCTGAAACTCCTCCGTGTCGAGAAAATGCCACCAGCTCCGCTCGATGGAAATGGAATGCTCGCCGACCGGGACAATGACCCCGTCCGAGGAGGTGGCGGGCCAGGGATGGCCATCGACATAATAAGAAGGATCGTCTGCCGGAGTCAGAACGAGTGAGGCCGCGGTGTCGACATCCATGCCGGTCTGGCCCCCGGAAACCGAAATGGGGCGGTTCAGCACCATCTGAATCAAGTCCCAGTCCTGGGGCGACACGGTCTTTTCCGAATAGACGGCCACACGTCCGGTCGTGGCGGCGCTGAGTACGGTCAGGGCCAGCTCCGTACCCGTGGCCGTGGAGGAGGGAAGATTCGTGTTTGTGATGTCGCGATAGGGAACCACGTTGACATCGAACATCAGGCGGTGCGGGTCGGGAACCAGCTTGAGATAGGTCGTGGCGTAGCGGCGGTAGCGCTCCGGCGACGCCATCCAGTAGCGGGCCTCGTCCTCAACCTGCAGGGTGAACGGAAAATCCCTCATCAGCGCAGTGATGCGCTTCGAATCCACCCCCAGAGCGGGGCGGACGTAATCATTGTGCAGGCTGTCGAGCATGGTAACGACGATCTCCATTCCGCGCTGCTTGCACAAAGGGGTCAATTCGGAGAGCACGCGCCGGTGCCAGTCCACCACGATGTCCTCACGGTAGCGGAGAAATCTGGCCAATGCCGCCGGATCCGTCTTGTAGTAATGGGGAGAGCTGGGGTGAAAGAGCTCGATGGGATCGAAGCCGGCCTTGTTCTTGAAGTCCGCCCGAACAATGGAATTCATGGGAACAAATTTGTCCGGCCGCAGATAATCCTTGAAGTCCGCATCGAAATTCAATTCGGCGATGTTGACGCCGTCCCAGTCGGTGAAATTCAGGATGACCTTCATCCAGTCCATCGCGGCCTGAAAGCAATCCGGATCCTGAAAGTTCATGGAGTAACGCCAGCCCACGTTTCCGTCGGCGCCGGAGGCGGTTTTCTCCCGCCATTCCGGATGCTGGTCCCACATGGTGTTGGTGCTGCCCTGCACAAGTTTGTCCACAGCCGGGAATACGAACCAGGCGTAGACCGTAATTCCGTTGCGGTGGCAGGCTCGAACGAATTCGTCATAGGGAAATTGGCTGTTGGATTGCCACGCCGCCACATGCACCGTGCTGATTCCGGCGCGATGCCAGATGGTCGCCAGGCGATTCAAGTCGGCGCCGGGACGGTAGGCGGGATCGAAGTACACCTCCAGGCGGTGACTGCGCAGGGAAGTGGGGGCGCCGAACGTCGTGGTGAGATACTCCGGAAAGTAGGGGAAATGGCTGGTGCCTTCGCTCGTATGGTTGTCAAGCGGCGCCGCCAGATAAACGTAGTGCCCCGCGCCAAACGAGCCGGCGACCGCCAGAGCCTGGCCGCCCTCGTTGACGTTTGCCAGTTCGCGGTCGTCGTCGGGCGCCGTGAATCGGGAAATTCGTTCCTCAGGCCGCCAAACCAATGGCATATCCGCGTGGTTGGGATCTGTGACCGAATTTACAATCATCTGGAGGCCGCTGAATACCAATCCGATTTTTGACAACCAGCGTTGGGTGCCGTCGGCAACCACATCGCCACCTGAGCCGAGATAGCGCAGCACCTGTCGTTGCTGGGCTTCGGTAAGTCGCGCGCCCGCTCCCTGGGGAACAATCAGCATCGTATCCGTGGTCTTTGCCGGCACGCGAAACTTGTTCAGGTTGACGGTGGTCACGCGGTATCCCAGCGCTTCCAGAACGCGCTTGTAGCTTTCCTGATTATTGTGGGCGGGCCCGGTGCGGGCATTTTCCTGCCAAAGAATCGTCGCCTCCGGAGGTCCTGCGAATTTACCGCGAATGACGGTAGAGGCCGGCGAAGGCGGCGGGAAGTGGGAATCCCACCACTGGCGCAGCCGATCGAGCCAGGTGTGGGCGTGTTCCGGGGCGGAGGGCAGGCGCTTGAGGCATTCTGCGGCAGCCCACCCGCCGGAGGGAACCACCGCGGTGAGATCGACTGGCGCATTGGTTCGCGATGCGGAGGCGCTCGTCTTTACCAATTGGCCCGCGGAGTTGAAAAGTTGCAGGCGCCAGTAATCATCGTGCGGTGAAAGGTGGACGGCGCCGGAGGTGGTCCGCACGGCATACTGACCCTCAAAATTCACGTCGCCGCTGAATTCCCGAAGCGAGATGAAGTGATAACCCAGGGCGCTTACACCCTGAACAACCTGCTCCAGCAGGCTTTGATTCAGGAAGGGATGGAAATAGAAGGAGGCGATTCCGTCGCGCACCACCCGCATGTAACGCGCATTCTGAATGATTTTCATCGGCTCGGGATCGTCTGCGGGCAAATACCCCAGCGTTTCAGGGACGATGTGGCGTCCGTACTCGTCAACAACGGGGTAGGGCACCACCTGCGCCGTGGTGTCGTCGGGAACCACCATCGGACGGTCATAGAACAACGAAAAAACCTTGCCCAAAGTCCGATAGTCAATTTCCGACGCCCCATAATGCGGAACCTCGAATGCCACCGGATAAATATCGTTGGCAAAGCACTCCGCAAATCCCATCTTCAGCCGGCGCATTACGAATTCTGCGGAGTCGCCACCCACCGGTCTATTTCCCAGCTCGTCCCAAAACTCATACTCATCCCCGCTCAATCCGTGAACCTGATGTGTTATGCCGTGCATCACGGGTGTCCCGCCATGCGCGATCATGTAGTGGAGTGCGTCCACGGTCGACTTTCGGTCTCCCAGCCGGACTTCCAGGGAATGCGCCGGATCGCGGAAGATGGGAATCAGCGCGAAGGTGAAGGGGACGTGACGGTCATAGAGCCAGCTGGCGATTTTCACCAGGTCGTCGGGATCGTCGTCGATGCTGACGTCTTCGATGCGCACCATGGCGCGCATTTCCGAATTGTGGTTGATTCCCAGAATGTCGTGCAGAAGGTCGCAAATGACCAGGTAGCGCGACCCCTCTTCCATGTAGGAAAACGGCTTATCGGCAAAATACCAGAAGTTCCGGCTTCGAACGACATAGGGGCTTGAAACTTTTCTTTGGTTAATCGCGGTGGCGACAACTTCCGCGGCTTCGGGGTCCTGAATCGAGACAATCGTCATCTCGGGGTCGGGCTTGGGGAGCATGGTCTCTTTGTAGAGCACAAACCGGTAGTCGAGGTCGCGGCGGGTTTCCACGAAGCTGAAACCGTAGTGACGCTGCGCCTCGGGCGTGGAGAGAAGCTGATCGATGTGCCCGCCCAGCCAGGCAAAGGGGCGCGATGTAGCCCGAATGTCCGCAAGCAGCGCGGCAGGAATCACCGTCCTGGCGGCATCCGTCACCAGGAAGCCGGCGCGGAATGTGGCGAGCTGGCCGCGCTGGTAATCGCTGAGCGGAATCATCGTCCCTTGCAAATCGAAGTGGGTCAGCAGATTTGCCAGGTAAAGCGAGTGGATATAGGAATCCACACGGGGATCCGGCTCACCGTCATAGATGATGGCGACCGCTGAGGAGTCTTCGGCGTCATCGCCCTGCGCCGCGCGTAGCGACCCCACCAGCGGAAACATCAACATCAGCGTGAGAAGGGCCAGTGCGGCGAGCGAGGACCTGTGGAGATGGGAAGGCCTCAAGAAAGCAAGAAAACGAACAAGCATATGACTCAACACTATACTATCACGCGCGCTCTGAATCGCTGTATGTTGACGTGATCATAATGGGCCACGGGGCTGGCATTCGGAAACCATTCCCCGGATTCGCGGCCTCCTCCGGATTAATTTTGAATTTCTCAAGGATTCGGTCCGAGTTTGCCTAACCACGCGCCTTTGCCCGCAGAATGTCGGCGAGGGTCACAGTCAGGTTGGGGCCCACATCAGCTGTGTTGATTGGCTCAAAGGAATTGAGAAACCGCACGACGAAAACGTCTTTCCATGACATGCGCGGAACCCATACCTGTTCCCCATGGCCAATCAACATGTAATTCGGATCATTCTTCCTCAGGCGTTGTGGAGAGGCAATTCCTTCGTAAGCGTACATGTCTCGCTTCAACTCAATGATGCAGAGGGCATTCATGGTGGGGCTGAACTCGATCGAAATGGCCATCTTCGACCGGACTATTTCGGAAAGGCCTTGCCCGTATTGCCGGGAGGATTTGATCAGGCTGCCAAACGTCTTTCCCCTCATCCACCAAAAACCGACTTCATTCGGGTCAACCTTGACGGCATCCCGCCCAACCTTATTCTTGACATCCGCGACGCCGGCCGGCGTCAGAATCCTGTAAAGCCTCTCCGGCGGTTTCAGCAACACTTTCTGCGGAGGAACCTTGAAGGCCTCTTTGACATCGATTGGGGCGTTGCGGTTAAAGTCGTAATCTTCATTCAGGATCATGCGAATTGCCCTGACACTCCCGGCCCTCGGATTCCCTGCGCCCGTGCTGTCCTATTTTGCAAATGCCGTCATTTCGCGCCCTGCGCGAGCCATTGTAGAGCTGACCCCGCCAGGGCGGGGTCAGCGCTCCAGTCAATCAAGGAGAGCGCCCCTGCGCCCTGCTTCTTGCCTTGGCGCGCCCGGGGGCCGCCCTTGGATTAGATATGACGATTCAGCCTTCAATTGATTAGAACCAGTTTCAAGAGGGAAAGTTGTGCCTCGTGACCTGAATATTAGACTTGCACCGCAACGCTAACGCTGGTTTCGGTGCGAGTGACGGGGCGATAGAGCGTGTCGCGTTCAAACGGTTCACAGCCGGCGTCGCGAATCAGCCGGATGAGCTGCTGGCGGGTCAGTGCCTGGGGAGTTTTGGCGCCGGCGTCATGATAAATCTTTTCCTCCACCACGGTTCCGTCCAAATCATCGGCCCCGAAACGCAGCGCAACCTGCGCCACGCGCGGGGTCATCATGATCCAGTAGGCCTTGATGTGCGGGAAATTGTCGAGCAATAATCGCGCCACGGCGACGTTCTTCAAGTCTGAAAATCCGCTGGTCTCATCGTCCGCGATCTTCTTTCCCAGCTCGGTGTTGAGAGGATGGAATGCCAGCGGAATAAAGGTTTGAAAGCCGCCCGTTTGATCCTGAAGGTTGCGGAGCTGCAACAAGTGATCGACGCGGTCTTCGGCGGATTCGATGTGACCATAAAGCATGGTGGCATTTGAGTGCATGCCCAGTTCGTGCGCCAACCGATGAACCTTCAGCCACGTATGCGCGCCAATTTTGTGGTCGCAGATTTCGCGGCGCACGGCGGGGGCAAAAATCTCCGCGCCGCCGCCCGGCAACGAGTCGAGCCCTGCGTCCTTCAGGCGTTCCAGCACCTCGCGAATCGACAAGCGCGTGACGTGTGAGAAATAACCAATCTCGACCGCCGTAAATCCCTTCAGATGCACGTTTGGAAAGCCCTGTTTGAGCCCGCGCAATAAATCCAGATAGTAGTCGAAAGGCAAATCGGGATGCAGCCCGCCCACAATGTGGAATTCCGTGACCGCTTCCGACCAATTTTCTCCCGCCACGCGCAGGGCTTCGTCCAGCGCCATGGTGTACGCCCCGGGAGCCTCCGGCTTGCGGCCGAACGCGCACAGCTTGCAGCTTGCGACACATACATTTGTGGGATTGATGTGGCGATTCACATTGAAGTAAGTGCGCATTCCGTGTTTCTTCACCCGAACGGAATGGGCGAGTTGGCCGAGGGTAAGCAGGTCATGGGTTTGGTAGAGCGCGACTCCTTCCTGAAAGCTAAGCCGTTCTCCGGCCGAAATCTTCTCGGCGATCTGCCGCAAGGCGGCGTCTTCGATTTGGAGTTTCTCTGCCAGCATGTGCAACATTAATTCTACTTTGCGAACCTGGGGTTTGCAATTGGAGACGGTGAGTAGTGGTGCGGTTTGAAGTAGAGGCGGCTTTATGCCGCCATTTGGTCCGTCGGCTGACGGATAAACTCGCCGCTACAAGTCCAAACTGCGCCCCTCCTGGCCGATGCAATTTGATTGCCAACCTGAGAATGGCAATTTAATTGCAAGGACGCAGCCTCACCGCACCCGCATGAACACTGATTGGGACTTGACAACCGATTCGGCCTTATGATTTTGCAATGGCGAGGTTGGAAATAATTTTGGTGGCGCGCCGGATTTTTTTCTGGCTAAATCAC
>JASIKV010000174.1 GCA_030049455.1 Terriglobia bacterium | reverse complement strand
AAGGCGACCCATGACGGAGACATAGTCGGCAGCACGATTTCACACTACCGCATCCTGGCGAAGCTCGGGAGCGGCGGGATGGGCGTGGTCTACAAGGCGGAGGACACCAAGCTGCACCGCTTCGTCGCCTTGAAGTTCCTGCCCAGGGAATTTGCGGAGCATCCGCAGGCGATCGAGCGCTTTCAGCGTGAGGCCCGGGCCGCCTCAGCCGCTGACCACCCCAACATCTGCACGATTCACGAAATTGGCGAGCAGGACGGCCAGCCGTTCATCGTGATGCAGTTTCTCGAGGGGCAAACGCTGGGCGAGCGCATCGCGGGGAGGAAGCTCAAGATCCACGAACTGCTGGACCTGTGCATTCAAGTTGCCGACGGCCTGGAGGCGGCGCACGCGCTGGGGATCGTGCACCGCGACATCAAGCCGGCGAACATTTTTATTACCACGCGCGGCCAGGTAAAGATTCTCGATTTCGGAATTGCCAAATTGGCGGTCCGCCAGAAGGAAGGAAGAACCGCCGGCGAGACTGGCGAGGATTCCCTGACTCTCCCGGGCTCGGTCTTAGGCACGGCCGAGTACATGTCGCCGGAGCAGGCGCGCGGGGAAAAGCTGGATTTGCGCACCGATCTCTTCTCTTTCGGGTCGGTCCTCTACCAGATGGCGACGGGCCGGGCGCCGTTCAAAGGCGCCAGCACCGCTGAGATTCTAGGCAAGATTCTCCACACCACACCGCCGCCGATTAGCGAGGCTAATCCGGAATCCCCCGCCGCGCTTGATGGCGTGCTGAACAAGGCGCTGGAGAAGGATCGCAACCTTCGCTATCAACACGCCTCGGAGGTGCGCGCGGACCTGATGCGCTTGCGGCGTGATACAGAAAGCGTACGCGCGGCGCTCGCGGCCAGTGGCGGCGCCAAGCCCCCCCAGCACGCTCGAAAGCTGGCCCTGCAACTTGGCGCGGCGTTTGTGGCCGTTGCCCTGGTGGCGGCCGGCTGCTTCGTCTACTGGTTCGTCTCTCAGTTGCGTAAGCAACAGGCCTATGCTCCCACCGTGCAGCTCACCAATTTCACCGATTCCGCCACCTCGCCGGCGCTCTCGCCCGACGGCCGGATGCTCACGTTTATTCGCGGGGAGAGTACGTTTGTGGGCCCGGGGCAAATCTACGTGAAAGTGCTTCCCGATGGGGAACCCGTCCAGCTTACGCACGACAGCATGGCAAAAATGAGTCCGCAATTTTCGATTGATGGCTCGCGCATCGCCTACACGGTCGCCGAACCGTTTGACACGTGGGAGGTTCCCGTTCTGGGCGGAGAGCCGCGGCTGATGCTGGCCAACGCCTCCGGGCTTACGTGGATCGATCAACAGCATCTTCTGTTTTCAGAAATCAAAAGTGGATTTCACATGGGGCTGGTTACCGCCGGCGAGAGCCGCAGCGATGAGCGGAGCGTCTATTGGCCGCCCACGGAGCGCGGAATGGCACACCGTTCATACCTCTCACCGGACGGTAAGCGGGTGCTCCTCGCGGAGATGGATAATGGCGGATGGCTGCCCTGCCGGGTTGTGCCGTTCGATGGAAGCTCCAGCGGCAACCGCGTGGGACCGCAGGGGGCCGGCTGCACCGGCGCAGCCTGGTCGCCGGATGGCAAGTGGATTTATGTCAGTTCAGATTCGGGCGGACAGTTCCACATCTGGCGGCAGCGGTTTCCGGACGGCGACCCCGAGCAAGTTACCTCCGGAGCCACCGAAGAACAAGGCATCGCCGTATCTCCCGACGGGAAGTCAATCATTACCTCAACCGGTTTACAAGAAAGCGCCGTGTGGCTGCACGACTCGAAGGGAGAGCGCCAGATTTCCTCGGAAGGATATGCGCGAGGTCCTTCGCTTTCGCCCGACGGGAGCAGGGCTTACTACTTGATTTGCCCCGGCGGGCCCACGAGTAGCTTCGATAGCGGCGAATTGTGGGTTTCCAACCTGACGGCAGGCGGGCCCCAGCATCTTTTTCCGGGGTTTACGATTTCCAGCTATGACATCTCTCCCGATGGAAAGCGCATTGTATTCGGCGCGAGGGATAGCGGCTTGAAGTCGCACTTGTGGATTGCCTCGCTGGAGAACCGGTATCCGCCCCGGCAGATCCCCTCCGAGACGAGCGATGATTACCCGCACTTCGCGCCCGACGGCTACGTGGTTTACCGGGGTGCAGAAGGCGGTTTGAACTTTGTCTTCCGGGTGAAGGAGGACGGGAGCGTGCGGGAAAAGATGTGGCCCCACCCGATTGACGAACTCACCGGCGTTTCCCCGGATGGCGAATGGTTCATTGCCTCGGCCCCCCTCCAGAACCGTGACGAACCTTACGCGGACTTTGCATTTCCCCGCAGTGGCGGTGCGCCTGTCGAGCTGTGTGAGGGGTATTGCACAGCCTCCTGGGATCGTGCCGGAAAGCATTTCGCGCTGAATCTTCCCGGCATGCACGATAGCTTTAATCCTGAGCAGACACTGGTCTTTGACCTGCCACCAGGTAAAGACTTGCCGCCCCCGTCAAATTTCAATCTGGAAACTCCCATTGAATCCGCCAAACTGCGCGGCGTGAAAGTCATCGATGTGCCTGCCTCATTGGGCCCCGATGCGTCCACCTACGTTTTCACCCGCGCCTCGGTCCATCGCAACCTTTACAGGATTCCCCTGCCGTGAGCCTTGCAGCCTTGTGGCACGGGATTGATAAAGCCACTTGCGATGCGGCTCTGAGCAGCAGGTTGCAGAGTTGATATTGAATCCACACGGCCGAAAATAAGCCCCAGGCGCTGAGGTACTCTTCTGCGGGAGCTCGCAAGCCCCCGGGCCACGGCGAATCCGCATGAGTTTCCAGGCGTAAACACTGTACAGGGCATGACGGGTGTCAGCACTCGCCGTTGGGGTCCGGTTTTCGGATTCCGGCGGAGTCCATCGGACTCTCATAACCCAAGGTAGCCGCACTACGACGGCCTAAAGCAGTTAAATCGCAGCCCGAATATTTGCAACAAATTTGCAAAATCCCAAATATCCTCCCCTTGCGCAGCGCAACAACCGATAGAGTTCTGTGTTAAAATGCATTGAGGGGTAATGTCGAGGGGCAGCACCCGAAGTCAGCGGGATTGCTGCTGGGCCTTTTCCCAGAGGGCTGCGGAAATGACAGCTCTATCACGGCGCGCGCCAGCGCTGGCGATGGCCGCCATGGTCTTGGCGGGATTTTCAGCCATTGGGGCGAGGTGTGGTTCAGACGACCAGAAGACGCCGGCGCCGCCTGCCCCGCCCACCGATACTCAGAACGGCGCGCATGTGACCGTCGCCAAGCCACCGCTTCACGTCACTCCCTTTCTGGTGGATGTGAACATGGTGCTGGTGAACGTCACCGTCACCGACCCTTTCGACCGCATTGTGACCGGACTGGACCAGGAAAACTTTGAAGTCTATGACGAGAAGGTGCCGCAGAAGATCGAAACTTTCTCCACCGAAGACGCGCCCATTTCCGTGGGGTTGATTTTCGATTGCAGCGGATCCATGGGGGACAAAATTCAGAAGTCCAAGGAAGCAGCCCTTCAGTTCTTCAAGACATCCAACCCCCAGGACGAGTTCATGCTGGTAAGTTTTTCGGACCGGCCGGACATGATCTCGGGATTCACCGCCAAGTACGAGAACCTCCAGGACAGGCTGCTGACCGTCAAGTCCGGGGGGAGGACGGCGCTGCTGGATGCGATTTACCTGGGCCTGAGTGAAATGAAGAAGGCAACGACCAATCGCCGCGCGCTGCTGGTGATTTCCGATGGCGGTGACAATCACAGCCGCTACACGGAGAGTGACATCAAGAAAGCCGTGAAGGAATCAGACGTGCAGATCTACGCGGTGGGCATCTTTGAGCCTTCGGCCTCGCGCGGGCGAACGCCGGAGGAAGCCGGCGGCCCCGGACTGCTGGCCGAACTGTCGGAAGTCTCCGGCGGCCGCATGTTCAGCGTGGAGAATACCAACGAATTGCCCGACATCGCCGAGAAGATTTCTGTCGAGCTGCGCAACCAATACGTTCTGGGTTACAAGCCGTCGAATTTGATTCGCGATGGCCGCTGGCGGCGCATCCGAGTGAAGCTCAACCCTCCCAAGGGGTTGCCTCCGCTTCAGGTTTATGCTCGAACTGGGTACTATGCGCCGACTCAATAAACGCTATGGCCGTATTCTGCTCCTGGCGAGTGGAGTGCCGGCCCTTATTCTGTCCTTCAGCTTCGCCCTCAAGGCACAGGCTCCCCCGCCCGCCAATCCCCAATCTCCTCCCGTCGAGAAAAAGGACAAGGGATTCAGCATCAAAGTCAGCGTCAACAACGTGGTATTGAACGCCTCCGTGATTGACAAGAAGGGGCGCATCGTCAACGACCTGAAGGAAGACGACTTTAAGGTCTACGAGGACGGCGTCCCGCAGAAGCTGATCCACTTCTCCCACGCGGACATCGCCGTGACCCTGGGCATCGTGATTGATGACAGCGGCAGCATGCGCCCCAAGCGCCAGGCCGTAAACGCCGCAGCGCTGATTTTCGCCAAAACCTCCAACCCCCAGGATCAAGTTTTTGTGGTGAATTTTAACGACGTCTATTACCTCGACACGCCGGGAGATTTTGCCACCACGATTGAAGACCTGAAATCCGCGCTCGATAAAATCGATTCGCGCGGCGGCACGGCCTTGCGCGATGCGGTCATCGCCTCACTCGATCATCTGAAGCTCGGCAACCGCGACAAGCGCGTGCTGCTGGTCGTTACCGACGGCGAGGACAATGCCAGCCGCTATACCGAAGAAGAGTTGATGGAAAAGGCGCAGAAATCCGACGCGCAGATTTATACCATCGGCCTGCTGGGCTCAGACGAAGACAGCAGCCTGTTCAAGATTCGCGGCGGTGAGGCCCATCGCGCCGCCCGCGCCTTGAAGGAGATGGCGGAAGCCACGGGCGGGGAATCCTATTTCCCCAAGTCGCTCGACGAGGTGGAAAGCACCTGCCGCCAGATTGCGCACGATATCCGCAACCAGTACACGCTGGTCTATCAGCCCACCAACCTGAAACGTGATGGAACCTTCCGGGCCATCCGCGTGGACGCATTTGAGGCGCACTCAAAGAACAAGTTGGTCGTCCGCACGCGTCCCGGCTACTTTGCTCTCAAACCTGAGTCCTCCGCTCCCATCGCCTCCGAGAAGTATCCAAACAATTGATCGAGAATTTTCGCACGTCGGGCATGCGGGGCTCTCGCCGTGGAATGCTCAACCCTCAGTCGCCGCGGTGGGTTTCGGTTCGTTCGGGAGGCCCAATCGGTAGGAAATCTTCCGGCTGGTTTCGACCACCAACCGGGCGATTTCGGAAACTCTCTCCGGCGGCATGCGCGTGGCCGGCCCCGCCACGCTGAACGCCGCAACAATGCGTCCCTGGTAGTCGAATACCGGCCCCGCCACACAGCGCAGGCCTTCAACGGCCTCTTCCCGGTCAAGCGCGTACCCTTGCTCACGTATTTGCTGCAGCTCCTTGCGGATTTGCGCGAGCCCGGTCAGGGTGTGCGGTGTCTGTCGCGCGAAACCCGGAGGCTGAGCGAGTCTTTCCAGCAAGTCCGCACCTTGATAAGCCAGCAAGGTCTTGCCCACTCCCGTGCAATGCAAGGGCACCACACCGCCCAGCCGGGCATCCAAACCCACCGGCTGCGGGCTGTCGAATTTCTCAATGGAAATCGCCTGCGTCCCCTGCAAAATCGCCAGGTGGACCGTCTCCTTGGTCTGCTGGTTCAGTTCCCGCAGCCAGGGCAGCGCCGCCCGGCGGAAATCCAGCCGGTCAAGCACGCGCAAGCCCATGCGCAGGACCCGGAAGCTGAGTTGATAACCACCCGTCAAAGGGTCTTCCTCGGCAAACCCGTGCCGTACCAGATTGACCAATAGCCTGTGGACAGTGCTGACGTGCAAGCGCAGATGCCGGCTGAGCTGGGTCAGGGTGTAAGGCTGCTCGGCCTCGGACAGCACTTCCAATATATTCAACGCCTTAACCAGCGACTTGACGGTGTAAGCGGTGGCCGGGTTAACGGAAACCCTGTTCATTTTCATGGAGTGAGAATTATTGCAAATTCCGGCCAGGTGTCAAGGCCATCCGGCGGGTTGTCGATAAAGTTAACAGGTCATCTCATGTTCCCGCCGCCTCCCGCCGATGAAAAGGAATGTATCAGGCCCCGCAGGTTTTGTGGGCGGAGCGAAACCCTTGACTGTGCCCGGGGGAGAATTGGCATGCCGACCAGTGCCGGTTTGCAACAAGAAGCGAAAGGATGGGTCACGCTGCGCCCCTCCGCGCGAAGCTCATGGCTGGACCACGTGGCCCGGCGCTGGACAGCTCAAGTCATAGGCCAGCCGCAGGCTACGGAGGCCATCCTACGTCTGCTCCAGCGCATCGAGGTGCAGGCATGCCAACCTCGAAGAACCATGGGCTCGATGCTTCTGCTCGGTCCGCCCGGCTGCGGAAAGACTCATTCCGTTGAAGCTCTGGCGGACGTCCTGCTGGGGAGCCCCGGCGCCTTGCTGAAGATCAATTGCGCGGAGTTTCAGCAGCAGCAC
>JASIKV010000173.1 GCA_030049455.1 Terriglobia bacterium | reverse complement strand
CAATGAGTTTAGAAACCCTTGAGCAAAATCCCCGGCGAAGAGATCGCGGAATTTCACTCAGAATACTCTCCCTATGCTGGTCTGTGTTCCCGTAGTGGAGCCCGGTTTCCCCTCGCTTATTTCTAGAATTGCGCGAACTGACTCGATGATTGCGGCTTCATCCCCGTCTCGACTCGGAATTCGAAACGTGCTATGCTCCGCCCTACATTGGAGCCAAATTTCCGAAACATGATCGGGTTTGATTTCCGAGGGTACATTCGCGGTCAGCAAATCATTCGATTCTGAAGAGGAGGAGAGAGCGATGGCAGAATTTTGCACCAGTTGCGGGGCGCCCCTGGGACAGGGGATGCAATTTTGCACGTCATGTGGCGCAGCCAAGAGCGCGCCTCCTGCGCCTGCAGCCCCGGCACGGCCTGCGGCCCCGGCGCCGAGGCCTCCCGTTTCGCCTACTGCCCCATCCGCTACGCTCGAACCCACTGCGCAAGCACAAGCGCCGAAGTCCAGCAGTCCGATAGTCAAAATCATTCTTATCGTTCTCGCTGTGATTGTGCTGATCGGAATGCTGTCCGCGGCATCGTGCGTTTACTTCATGTACCGCGCGCGGCAGAGGGTGCGCCAGTTTGAAAGGCAGGTTCACACCACATTCCCTTCGCGGACCGGGTCCTCCGAGATGCATCCCATCTCGCCCGCAGTACCCACTCCGCCCGGCGGACCGGCCGTGGATACGGGAATTGCCGTTTACCCCGGGGCGACGCCCTTTGGGGGTGGAAGCCAGGCGAGCGGCCCCACGGGCAGCATCAAGACACAGGAATATACCACCGGCGACTCCGTAGATAAGGTCGTGGATTTTTATAAGGAGAAGCTGGGGCCCAACACGTCCGTCATGCAGGCGGAAGGGAAGGCGGTTTTGAACAATCAATCCGAAGCCGGCGCGATAACGGTTGTGGCTAAGCCCGACAGCGGAGACGGGAAAACGCACATCACAATCATGCTCATAGGAGGGAAGTAGCACCCGTTATGTGCCGATGGGGATAAACCTCGCAGGTTTTTGGCGCATCTGATGGATTGTAGGGTTATTTTTCCGTAGCAACACATCCGCGAGGCAGATCATAATGATGTCATTTTCCAAGCTAAGACTACTGGCGGTTTTTTCGCTTCTGAGCGGTTCACTGGCATTTGGGCAAGCTGCCCCTCCGGCTCCGGCCGCTGCGCCCCCCGCGCAGTCTACGCCGCCGGCCGCGACCGCTCCATCCAATTCCTCAAACAACACGCTGGTCACGCTGCTGAAGACCGGGCACACGGAAAATGTGCGGGCCAAGGCGGCACACGACTTGGGCGAGCAGGGCGATATTTCCACGATCCCCGCGCTGGCCGGCGCTCTGAATGATCCCAGCGTCAAGGTGCGCCGGGAGGTTGTCCTGGCGCTGGCGCAATTCCACCAGCCCGAAGCCTTGCAGCCGCTGGAACTGGCAACCCGCGATGTGGATGATGAGGTTCGCATCGTCGCCATCCAGGCCCTGGTGGGTTATTACACGGGCGAGAAGCCGAACGTGGGCTTGACCGGGTTCGTGAAAAAGAACTGGCAGCGCGCCTACACCCATTTCCAGCCCGACGATACTCGCGTGGACCCGGGAACTTCCGTCGATCCCACGGTGACCAACACGCTGATTACGGCGATGAAGGATACGCGCTCAAATGACGCGGCGCGTGAGGCAGCCAAAGGGCTGGGAATTCTATTGGCGCAGTCGGCGGCCACCGACCTGGTGACGGCCGCGCACTCTTCCAATGAAGATTTGGCCCGCGAAGCGCTGAATTCACTCGCCAAAATCAAGGATCGGGATTCCGGCCCCAAGCTGGTTGACCTGCTTGATTCGACCAACAAAAATGTTCAGCGCGATGCCTGCGTTACGGTGGGAATTCTTCTGACTCGGCAGGCCCTGCCCAAGTTACAGTCGATCTTCCAGAACTATGAAGATCAAAAGACCAAGGAAGCGGCCATGCAGGGACTGGCTTACCTGGGTGATCCGGTTACCGTCCCGATTTTCGTAAAGGGCCTGTGGAGCGACGATAAAGTGATTCGCCAGGGGGCGGGTGAAGGCCTGGCGCGCGCCGCCGACCCGAAAAGCGAGGCCGAGCTGGAAAAAGCGGTCAGCGTGGAAAAGGATTCCTCCGCCAAGCTGGCCATGGAATTTGCCCTGACGGCGCTCGGCAAACAGGACGCGCTGGATGCCGTCGTAAGCGATCTGAGCTCCAAGATTCGCGGTGACGTTGCGCGCGCTTACTTGACGGAACTGGCCCGCAATCCGGCCTTTCTGGCCAAGCTTTATCCGTATCTGCAAAGCCCCGACAGCGGCATCCGCAAGCGTTTGTGCGTGGTGCTGATGTATAGCGGAGATCAGGGGAGCATTGCGCAGCTTGACCGGCTGTCCAACGATCCGGACAAAGACGTGGTGGCCGCAGCGCTGCATGCCAAGCAGGCGATTCGCGCGCGCCTGAATTCGACGTCGCCCGCGACCGCCGGACAAGTTCATTTTGCTGAAATAGGGAATGCGACTGTAATATCGCGGGGGAAAGTGTAATCCTTCACGCGCGGAGAAGTTCATATGCCGTCCCCAAGTGCCCAAATGGCGAAAGACCCCAAGCCTCAGAAAGTGGAGTTGAAGCTGGCGCACAGCCCGGATTCCGACGATGCCTTCATGTTTTATGCGCTGGCCACTCGAAAATTGCCCGCTTCCCACATTTCCTTTCAACACGTGCTTGAAGACATTGAGTCGCTGAACCAGAAGGCCCTGAGCGGCGTTTACGACATCACCGCGGCTTCGTTCCACGCCTATCCCTATCTCGCCGACCAATACATTCTGCTGCCCTCGGGGGCAAGTTTCGGCGAGCGTTACGGGCCCATCGTCGTGGCGCGCTCGGATTTCGGCGCTAAAGGGCTTCGCGGAAGGCGCATTGCCGTTCCGGGCAAGATGACGACGGCTCATCTCGCGCTGCGCCTCTACGAAAATGAGTTTGAGCCGGTTTTCACGGCCTTCGACAAAATCTTCGACACCGTCCGCCGGGGCGGGGCGGATGCGGGCGTGGTGATCCACGAAGGCCAGTTGACTTACAGCGAGCTGGGCCTGAAGAAAATCGTCGATTTGGGCGAATGGTGGCACGCGGAAACCCGATTGCCGCTGCCCTTGGGTGGGAACCTGATTCGGCGCTCGCTTGACGCGACACTGATTCGCGACACCGCGCGCCTGCTGAAAAACAGCATTCAGTACGCCCTTAACCATCGCGAGGAGGCGCTGGATTACGCCATGCAATTCGGCCGCGGGCTCGATAACCGCACCGCCGACCGCTTCGTCGCCATGTATGTCAACGAATGGACGCTCGACTACGGCCCGCGCGGGAAGCAGGCCGTGCAAACCCTGCTCGATCGCGGATTTGAAAAGGGGATTTTGCCGAAGAAAGTGCGCGCGGAGTTTGTTGACGCTTGAAAATGAAAGGTTCAAGGGTAAAGGTTAAAGGGTAAAAGGTAAAAAACGCCTCAGCGTGCATTTAGTTCTTACCCTTTAGCCTTTACCCTTGAACCTTTACGCCTTACCTTTTACATTTTATCCTTTCTTTTTTCGCTCTTACGGAATGGCAACTACTTCAATTCGCAAGCGTTTTTCCTTCACCCCAATCCAGAAGAAGGTGCTTTTCACGCTCGCCAGCATGGTGGGTCTGCGCATGCTGGGACTGTTTCTGGTGCTGCCCGTCTTCACGCTCTATGGCCTGCAATTCACCTCTTCGAAGTTTCTGGTGGGCTTCGCATTTGGCGCCTACGGCCTGACCATGGCGATCCTGCAGATTCCCCTGGGCAGGCTTTCCGACCGCATTGGCCGCCGCAAAGTCCTCATGCTCGGCATGACGCTCTTCAGCGCCGGCTCAATCCTCTGCGCGGTTCCGCACTGGTTTCCGCACTCGTGGCAGATCTGGGTGCTGATTGCGGCGCGCCTGGTGCAGGGCGGGGGTGCGATCATCTCCGTGGCGTTTGCCACCGTGGCCGATTACATTGAGGCGGAGAAGCGCTCGACCGCCATGGCCGTGCTGGGCATTCCCATCGGGGTTTCCTTTGCGGTGGGAATCATCGGCGGGCCGATTCTGGCGGGATGGTTCGGCACGGCTTTCCTTTTTT
>JASIKV010000172.1 GCA_030049455.1 Terriglobia bacterium | reverse complement strand
AGCTCGCGGAACAGTTGCTGCTTGGCCAGGTGATATCCGCCGGAGCGGTCGCTGCCGATGCAGACTCCGATCGCGCCCGGAGCGCATCCCTGCCCCTGCGCCTGCCACACCGCGTGCAAAAGGCACTTCTTCACGCCCGCCAGGTCGCGGTCGGCGCGGCCCAGGTGCTCAAGGTTGCAGGGCACGGAGTACTGGATGTTCTTGTTCTCGCAGCCTCCGCCTTTCAGGATCAGGCGGACTTCGATTTCCGGCCGCTCCCACTGTTCGAAGTGGAAGATCGGCGTGCCGGGGCCGAGATTGTTCCCGCTGTTCTTGCCGGTGATGGAGTCCACGGAATTGGGCCGCAGCTTGCCGCGCTGTGTCGCCTCCGCAACGGCTTCCAGAATCTGCTTGCGCATGACAATCTGGTTCACGCCCACAGGCGTTTTGATTTCGAAAGTCGGCATGCCCGTGTCCTGGCAGATCGCGCCCTCCTGCTGGTAAGCAAGATCGATGTTCTCGCCGATGATGCTGAGCGCCTGCCCGGCCTGCGACTTGGGATTTTCCGCGCGCAACGCCCACGCCATGGCCTTGCGAACGTCCGGAGGCAGATTGGTGGAAGTCTGGATGATCAGCTCAAGCATGCTTTCCTTGAGAAATTGCATGGACGCCTCCGCCGGCGGACGGCGCGGCCGCAGCCGGAAATCTCACACGATGGAATTATAACCCCCGCGGGCTCAGAAGAACGGGTGTTTGATGGGCCGGCGCGAGGCAACGGATTTGCCCAGCTCGTCTTTGAGAATCCGGAAGGCATCGCGCGGCGAATCGACGAAGCGGATGAGCTTCAGGTCTTCCTTGCTGATCGTTCCCGACTCGAGCAGCCATTGGAAGTTGATGACGCGGTTCCAGAACTTCGAGCCGTAGAGCAGAATGGTGACGCGGTGGCCCATCTTGCGGGTTTGCGTGAGGGTAAGGAACTCGCACATTTCGTCCATGGTGCCGAAGCCGCCGGGGAACACCAGCAGGGCCTTGGCGGGCTGCGCAAACCAGAGCTTGCGCATAAAGAAGTAGCGGAACAGCATGCTGAGCCCGGGAGTGATGTAGGGATTGGGCTGCTGCTCCATGGGCAGTTTGATGTTCAGGCCGATGGATTTTCCGCCGGCCTCCGCCGCGCCGCGATTGGCAGCCTCCATGATTCCCGGCCCGCCGCCCGAGCAGACCACCAGGTAACGGCGGCTGTTGTGGACTTTGATGGACCACGCGGTGACCATGCGCGCCAGTTCGCGCGCCTCCTCGTAATAGCGCGACATCTGAAGGGCCATGCGCGCCTCGTCCAGGTCCCCCTGGGAAACGTCGCCGGCGCCCGTTTTCTGCTGAGCCTCCGCGTCGCGAAGTCTTTGCATCGCCACGTCGCGCGGCAGAATTCTTGCCGAGCCGAAGAACACGATCGTATGCTGCACGCCCGCGCGGCGGAGGTGCGCCATGGGGTCGAAGTATTCGGAGAGGATGCGCAGCGCCCGGGCGTCCCCGCTCTCCAGAAAGCGCAGGTCGCGATAAGCAAGTTGAACTGTCGGTTCGGTGGTCCTGGTTGGATTCGGCATGGTTTCCTCGCGGGTAAGAGAATAGCAGACCGGCCAAGTTGTCAACGCAAAAATCCGATTGACCTTCCGGGAGGAATGCGTGAGAGTAATGTGCAGACCTTCCCTCGCAAGGTTGCCCCTGAGCGTGTGGGGCGACTGCCGAATTCAATCGATACTCAGGAGGAATCATCCCATGTCATCATTTTCGAGACGTGAGTTTATGCGCCGGAGCTCCGCGGGTGCGGCGGGGTTGGGCTTGTTGCTGAACGGGAAGGCGATTCCGCTGGAGGCGGCTCCGCTTCCACCGCCGGCCGGTCCCAATGACCGCGTGAACGTGGCGTTCATCGGGTTCGGAATCCGCGGCAACATCCTGATGGAAGCGATCAAGAAGACCGGACAAGCCAATCTGGTGGCGGTCAGCGATTGCTATGCCGGGCATCTGGCGCGCGCCAAGGAACGCACCGACGGCAAGATTGACACGAACCTTGCGCAGTATAAGGCGCTGCTCGACCGCAAGGACATTGACGCCGTCATCCTCGCGCCTCCGGACCACCAGCACCTTCCCATGGTTCTGAACGCGCTGGCAGCGGGCAAGGACGTTTATATCGAAAAGCCCATGACCCATCGCGTGGAGGACGGCCCGAAGATGATCGAAGCGGTGCGGCGGTACAATCGCGTGCTTCAAGTGGGCAGCCAGGGCCGCTCATCGTTTCTGCAAAAGAAGGCGCGCGAAATCGTGGCCTCCGGCCAGCTTGGCAAAGTCTCCAAGATCATCGCCTCCTACAATCGCAACAGCTCCAATGGCGCGTGGAATTACCCCATCCCTCCCGACTTGAAAGAAGGCGTGAACTTCAACTGGCAGGAGTGGCTGGGCGATGCGCCGCAGCGCGCCTATGACCCCGAGCGCGTCTTCCGCTATCGCAAATACTGGGACTACTCGGGCGGCATTTCCACCGACCTGTTCGTGCACCTCATCACTTCCATTCATTTCATCATGGACGCCCAGGTTCCCGCGAGCGTCATGGCGTCCGGCGGAATTCTGGTGCGCAAGGACGGCCGCGAAGTCCCCGACACACTCGACGCCCTGTTCGTTTACCCCGAGGGATTTAACGTCAACATGGGAGCGACTTTCAACAACGCCAGCGTGCCGGACCAGGGCATGACCTTCCTTGGCACCCAGGGCTCTCTTACTCTGATGGGCAGCAGCTTTACGATTGGCGCGGAAAACTCCAAGGAAGGCTACAGTTATGCAATCGATTCCTGGCCCAAGAGCCTTCAGGATGATTTCATGAGCTTGGGCAATCATCGCGAGGAGGCCAATCCGCCCATCCTCGAAGAAGGCACCGTCACTTACAAGGATCAGGGCACGGATTCCGTGGTGCTGCACACGCTGGAATTCCTGGACTGCGTGCGCTCGCGCAAGGAATGCAGCGAAAACGCCGTGGTCGGCCACCACGCCGCCGCCGCCGGGCACATGGTGAACCTCTCCTATCTTTCCGGAAAGAAGATGGTCTGGGATTTTGACCGCGACCTTGCCCGTGAAGCGTGAAGAGATTGGTGAGCCGGCTGGGATTCGAACCCAGAACCCCTGCCTTAAAAGGGCAGTGCTCTGCCGTTGAGCTACCGGCCCGGCCTGACACTTGATTCATGGAGGCCGAAGAAGGGTTGATTGAAACCCATATCCTTCAAGTTACAACACTCCTGCCGTCGCGTAAACCCCCAATCGACTGTAGCGGCGCGTGCCTCCGGTTTTATTCGTGCATTCGGAACGCGCTCATCAGCCCAGCTTCGCGACCAGGTTTTCGAGATAGACTTTCTCCATCTTGATGTCTGCAAGCTGCTGCGGACCGGAGATCTCGCGCTCGATGGTCAGTGGCCCGGGGTAGTTCAATTCCTTCAGGCGCGGAATCAGCACCGGGAAGTTTGCTTTGCCTTTCCCGATGGGGACTTCTTCGCCCAACTCGCGCGGATTGGTGGGGAACAGTCCGTCTTTGGCGTGCGTGCCGCGCACCAGGTGGCCGACCACGTCCAGGGCATCTACGGGATTTCCCTTGCCGTAGAGAATCAGGTTGGCGCAGTCGAGGTTCACAAACAGGCTGTCCACGCCCGCGTCGGTGATGGCGCGCAGCAGGGTGATGGGCGTCTCCTGGCCGGTCTCCATCAGCACCATCTGGCCGTTGCCCTTCACGTGCGTGGCAACCTCGCGCAGCGCCGCCACCACGCCCTGGTAATTCGGGTCGTTCGGATCTTCCGGGATGAACCCAAAGTGCGAGTGCAAGGCCGGCACTCCCAGGCGCTTGGCGAAATCGGAGGCGCGCTTGTAATTGTCGATGCGTTGCTGCCGGTATTTGACCGGGACGATGCCAATCGTCTCCGGCCCCTCGTAGAAAGTGTACTCATTGGGCGGCCCGCCGGAAGTGTTGATGGCCGTGATCTCAATGCCGTACTTCTCCGCTCCGCCTTTCAGGCTGGTGAACACGCGATCGGAAAAATCATCCGTGCCGGCCTGGCAGGTGGGAACGCCGAATTCGTGAACGCGCTCCATGGCGGCTTCCGGATCCCTGGAGACGTGGATGATAATTCCCAGCCGGAAGGGCGTCCCCTCAGGAGGTGCGGGCGAGGCGGGTGTTCCCGCGCTCACCGCCGCGGTTCCCACCGCAGCGGAGACTTGCAGAAAACGGCGACGAGTCAGGTTATTCATTTGCGTTCCCCTTTTCGAAAGTTGTGAATTCGATTCGCACCGAATTCGTACCGAGCAATACGTAAGAGCGGTCCGAGTGACCGCCCGCGCGCCGGCAACGCCGGTGCGGAGCGCAGGCACGAGACCTGCCCCTCCAAATCACGGTGCTCCCCCAATCACAGGAAGATTGACGTGCGAAGGGCGCTCGCGATCGTGATACACGATGTTATCCGCAGTGGCTTCACGGGTGGAATAGCCGCTGCGCTCTCCCGTATTGGGATTGGCGTCAAAGAACGGGAAATTGCTGCTGGAAACGTCGACTCGCACGCGGTGCCCGGTGCGAAAGCGATTCGCCACGCCGATCAGGTCGATGGTCACCTTGCGGACGCTCAACGGCGTCAAAGTTGCGGGCCCACTGTCGCCGGTAGACGGTCGGACACGAACGATGCGGTCCTCCAGGTTCATCGCGAATCCCTCCGGATAATCGCGGTTGGGCGGCGAAACGTCAATGAGCTTGGCAGTAAAGTCAGTTTCCGGTGCGGAAGAAGAGACCCACAGATCCACCGTCACGGGTCCGGCGATGGTCAGGTCCGAAGTCAGCGGCGGGGTCTCGAAAACCAGCACGTCGCGCCGCGCCGCGAGAGGAAGATTATCTTCACAACCGAAAATCTTCAGGTCGCAGCGCTGGTCGCGCGCGCCGTCGGGCGAAAGGTCTTTGCCGGAATCGATCTGCCCGCCGATGGTGGGAACGGGATGGCGCGGATCGAACGTGTATCGGCTCGGCGGCTCGTCACCCGGAGCCCGCTCGCTCAAGCTGCCGTCCGCGTGCAGGAAGAATGCATGAGTCGATGCGCCGGGCGGCGGCCATGCGGAGGCCGTCGTCCATTCGCCGCCGTTCTGCATGTGGCCATTCGCGTCGCGCAATCCGTCTCCACCGCCCATGGTGAAGTATCGCACGCGCGGCTCCTGCAGAATCCCGGTATCCAGGCCCTTCAGCACCTGTTCGAACCAGCGGAGTTGCTCAGCGAGCAAATTGACCTGAGCGTCCGCGCCGAAATCCACGCCGCCGGCCACGCGCGGCCCGATTCCATGCACCCACGGCCCCATCAAGAGCTTGGTTGCGGATTTGTGGCGCGGCGCGAGTCCCATGTAATTGTGCAGAGTGCCCCGCTCGAACAGGTCGTACCAGCCGCTGATGAAGTAGATGGGAATGTCCTGGTATTTGTCGTAGGCGAGTTCGAAGTTGAAGCCGTTTTGCTTCCAATAGTCATCGAAGGTGGGATGGTCGATGAAACCCTGAAACCAACGCTGGTAGATCGGATCGAGCAACAAGGGCGAGCCGTTCGGACGGAACGGATAAGCGCGCAGCCAGTCGCCAATGTGCTCGTGAAGCATGGAGAGC